>CAIXIZ010000126.1 GCA_903919625.1 uncultured Verrucomicrobiota bacterium | reverse complement strand
TCGAGACCGGCGTGCCGGTGCTCTGGTAGATGGCGGCGAAGGTTTGCAGCCCCGTGATATCGACGCCGAAGGCAAAGCCGCCATTGCCCACCAGGAAGGGCGAGTCCACGTCCAGCTTGCGGTTGACGGGGTTGTGGCGCGTAACGAGCGCCTCGCGGTCAATCAGTCCGGCGGGTACCGCCGCCAAAGCCGCCCCACAGGCCGCGGGGAGCAGGGCGAAAACCGTGAGCAGGCGGAGGCGGGCAGAGTGAACGCGGAGTTGCATGGCAGGCCGGGACTTCGCGGGGGCGGTGAAATAATTTTACGCCTGGCACCGGGCTCGCCGTCCTAGAGCTTTCCGTCGGCGATCTTTTCGGGGCGGGTGGAATCCGGCAGGCCGGGGCTGGCGCGCACGGTGAGGCCGGAGACATTTTTCAACGTGCCCCGGGCCACCCCGGCTGGCGATGGGAGCTTCACCGTGTCGAGCGTCAAGTCGGCGATATCGTCAAGGCCGAGGGCCGGGCGCGCATCGGGAGCGAGCACGCGCAGCTCCAGGCCGCGGAGCGTCAGGTTTTTCACATGCCGGGCGAATACCCCCCACACCGGCAAGGTGCCGAATAGATTGGGTTCCGGGTAGGATTTCTCCAGCTCGGGCACATCGCGGCCGGCCATTGCGGCGGTTCCGCCGCCGGCATAGCTGATCAAGATGTTGCTCAGGGTGACATCCTCCACCGGGAAGCCGGGCAGGCCGGCGATGAGCATGCCCTCGGTGGCGTTCCACACATTCAAGTTGCTGATCAGGATGCGGCGCGCGGAGCCGGGCTCAGTCGCGCCCGGGCGGCGCAGGCGCGCCCCGACGCGGATGAACACGGGGGCGTTGGGCACGTCGCGCATGGTGATATTCGTGATCGTGATATCTTCGAGCACACCCCCGTCCACCTGCTCCAGCGCAAGACCGCGGCAGTAGTCAAAGACACAGTTGGCGATGGCGATGTTGCGGAAGCCGCCACCGGCCTCGGTGCCGAGCTTGATGCGCCCGATCGGGCCGCCGCGATGGGCGATTTTCCGGGCCCGCGTGCCGTCGAGCAGCGTGCCCTCGTCGTAGCCACTCAGGAAGCAGCCGGTGAGGGTGACATTTTCCGTCACGCGCGCCTCGCCCAGGCCATGCGATGACTTGAGACAGAGGCCGTCATCCCACGGGGAGTTGATGGCGCAGTTTGAGACGCGGACGTTTTTGCAGGCGTCGAGGTCAATGCCGTCGCGGTTGGTGTCGATGGTGACATTTTCCACGGTGAAGTTGTCCACCCCGGTGGCGAGGATGGCGAAGTGGCCGCCGTGGAGCATCGTGAAATCACGGAGGGTGACGTTGCGGCAGTTTTTGAGCGCGATGGCCTTGTTCCCGACGCCGTCAGGCAGGGTGTCGCGGGCATTGGGGTAATTGAAGGGGCCGGGCACCAGGTCCGGCCGATCGGGTGCGGTTACGGGACCGTCCGCCGAAAGCACATCCGGCAGCAGACCGTCTGTCGTGGGTGGCGGGGAGGCGCCGACCGGAAGCGAGATGCGGCCGGTCCCGCGGCTGAGGCCGCGGCCATAGATTCGGCCAGGACCGGTGATGGACACGTTTTCCAAGTTTTCCCCCCAGATGAGACTGTTATGCCAGTGTGAGTGGCCGAAGTCCTGGTAAAACACCCAGGCATTGGTCTCGGCCGCATCGTACCCGCCGGGCGTGCCGGCCGGCGGTGGGTCGGCGGCGAGGAGGGTCGAGCCAGCGTCAAGATGGAGCGCAATATTGCTCTGCAGATGGATTGAGTAGCTCGCGTAAGTACCGGCAGGAAACCAGACCGTGCCACCACCCGCCGCGACGGCGGCCGTGATGGCGCGATTGATCGCGGCAGTATCAGGGGTTTTGCCGTCGCCGGTTGCGCCATAGGCGCGAACATCAAAGATCAGCGGTCGTGACGGCTCAGCCGCATGGCCGGCAGACAGCAGGGTAAGCAGCAGGGCAGAAACGCGGGGGAGGAAGTGACGCATCACAAGGCGGATCATCGGAAAAATACGGAGCGGGGCGCAAGCCGGTTCCAGCGGAGCCGGCCACGGCCGCAGGGCAAACCCTTTGGTGAGGTACGGCCGGGCTTGTGTCCTGGAGGTGAATCTGCGCGATTGGTTCCTGCTTTTGCCATGTCCCCCATCAATGCGTTTCTGCTCCAGCATAATCTCCGGATCGCAACCAATCCCTGCGTGTCCCCGGACTGCTGTCTTGATTGGGCGGCGCTCAGGGAAAAATTGCGCACGGGCGGTGAGGTCAGGATTTACGAGAAAAGCCGGTTCCCCACGAAAGCGGGTGAATTTATGCTGGTGGAGGACCCGGCAACGGGAGACTGCGCCTGGAATCTGGCCGCGGTCGATCCCGGCGCGCTGGACGATGGTTTCTCCCTGGCCGGAAAAGGCACCTTTTACCCGGCCTCCTTTGCGAACCTGCTCCGTCTGAAAAATCTCGCGCAGGAGCACAACCCCGCCTGCACGATCTTCCCGACCGCCGCCGAAACACTGGGCCGGAGCACGCTGGGCCTCGGCGCCCGTTTCACCACCCTGCACTGGCCGGCGACCGAGTGGGCGATGAGCGCCTTGTCCATCGGACTGACGGCGAACCAGAACTCGATCCCGCGTGAGCTCGTCTATGACGTCGATGTCATGCTGGCGGGCCGGCTCGACACCGTGCCGTTCCCTTTCATCGGCGCCAACGTCCCCGAAGGCCACCAAGGCCAGAGCGTGGAGGGCATGAGCCATGGCTGTGTGCTCTCGAAACTGAAGACCGGCTTTCATCGCCGCGGCATCGCCTGGTCGTTCAATGCGGACCACCAACCCATCGGGGGCAAGTTTGACCATCGCGAGGATGCGCTGGTCGCCGGCTGCGTGCTCGCGAGCTACATCACCTTCGATCTCTCACCGGAACTGGCCCAGACCGGGCCCGCCGCCGACGCGGTGGCCTGGGTCAAAGCCAATGTTCCCGCCGGGCTCGTGGCGCAAGCGAAGGCACGCGTGGCGTCGGCCGGAGTCACCATCCACGAGGCCGACTTTGCCCGACTGCTGGCCAACGTCTGGCCGGCGCTGGCAAAAATGAAACGCCGCGATGAAAAATACGCCGCCGCACGCGCCAAGTTATTCACGACCGAAGCTGGCCGCGCCTACCTGCGCGAGCTTTCGATCGACGAACTGCCCGGCCTCACGACACCAGAGACGACCGCGATCATGCTGGCGCTCTGCGAGGCGCTCGGGATGAAAATTCACTTCGTCGCGCCCGCGTTTGGGTTTCAGAAGAACATGCCCTATCCCGACAACGCGCGGCTCCGCACCCTTATCGGGCCCCAGTGGGCAGTGTGCCGCCAGTTTGGGGCGAGCATCGGGTTCCATTCCGGCTCCGGCAAATCGGCCGAGAATTACCAAGCCATGGGCCAGGTGACCGGCGGCCGACTCGAAATCAAAACCAGCGGACATTACACCTACGAAATGGGCCGCGCGCTCTTCGCCTCGCAAGCCGCCTCCGACCAGTCGCTATGGCGCGACTGGTATCAGTTCACCCTCGAATTCGCCCTGCTCGGCGCCTACAGCCCCGACCTGACGGAGCAAAAGATGGCGCGCACCTTCATCACCGATGCACTGGCCAAATGCGGCCGCAGCACCGACGTGTTCGCTCTTCCGGCGACCACGCGCACGGCCCTCGAATCTTTGCCTGCAAGTCCGGAGCACATGTTTTGGTTCGAATACAATTTTCTCTGGGTGCTCGCCGCCGGAGGGCGCCCGGAGAAAGTCGCGCTCGGCGACCATACGGCCGCAGGCTACCGGCAGCGCGCACGGTTCTACACCATCAGCGACGAAGGCCGGCTCAATTTTGCAAAGAACGTCGCGGCCTATATCGTGTTTTTGGCCGAGCACACCGGCCTCGCCCCCGCCGCAACCTGCGCCGCCGCCCGCTCCTTGCTGGCCCGTTACACCACCCTTGAGGCCATGCTCGGCGACATCAGCCGGTAAAAATGGAGCAGCCGGACAGCCCCACGCCGCCCGGCTGCTCGTAATCCCAAACGGTTTCCAGAAGCTGGAACACCGCCCGGAAAGTGGGTTTGCCCCGTCACCGCCCCGCTGGTGCACCCGTCACGGGCGGCGAAACGGGGGTGGCCGGTTTTGCACTCGGGTCGCCCGTGGGAGGGGGGGCAAGGTCCTCTTTGGCCGGCGGTCCCAGCAATTCGGTCAGGATAGGCTTCAGGCCGTCGGCCCAGACCTGGTAGCCTTTCAACGCGGGGTGCAGATTGTCGGTGTTCAGCATGCCGGGAAAAATCTGCCCGTCCGCATCGGCGAGCTTGTCATTGATATTCAGGTACCGGACTTTTTTGCCGTCCGCCAGCCGGGCAAGGCTGTCGTTGATTTTGTTGATGAAGGCGAGCAGCGGGGCGCTGTTGTTGCGCGGGAAAATGCCCGTCAGAATGACAGTCGCACCCGGAGCCTTGCGCTGGAAACGATCGAGGACGGCCTTGAGGCCGCGGGAAATTTCGGCGGCCTTGGCGTCGTCGCCGGGCTGCGTGCCAACATTGTTGGTCCCGGCGAGCAGCACAATGACCTTGGGGTTGACCCCATCGAGCTCGCCATTGTCGAGGCGCCACAGGATGTTCTGGATGGTATCCGCCCCCCAGCCGAAATCGGCGGCATTCCAACCGAAGAAATTTTGCTTCCAGTTGGCGAGGTAGTCGGGGTAGTCGGTCGCACCCCAGCGACGGACAATGGAATCGCCTTCGAGATAGACGTCGATGTGGCCCTGCCTCGCCTTGGCGAGGAGCTGGGTGTGGGCCAGCTGCGAGTTCGTGTCCGCCCGGGGGGAAGGCTGGTCGGCCAGGACGGGCGGGGCACCACGGCCGCCCCGTGCACCCACCGGATTGAGCAACTGGGACAGCTGGGTTTTCTGCGCATCCGTCAGGATGGCCCCGACATTTTCGGCGAGACCGGCGCGCAAGGCGCCGGACTTGGTCTGGAGGTCGAGCAGGGTTTTTTGAGCGGCAGCCAGTTCGTCGAGCAGCGGGGAGATTTGCGCGGACTGCAGTTCGGTGAGGTTGAGCGTGGCTTTGAGCTGGTCCAGCGACGGGAGCGCCGGGCCACGCTGCTGGGCATGCACCATGCCGGCCGACAGCAGCGCAGCAAAGAGCGGGAGAAAGCGGAGGGAGGGTTTCATGGAAGAATCACGGACCGGAAGAATTGCGGCAGACGGCCGCCGTCGGGAAAGTTCGCGATCCCCGCCGTATTCTCCGGCGGGGAAGCACCCTAGGGGTGGGCTGGCGCCTTGATGTAGGAGCCCACCCATTCAAAAAAGGCCGGAAAATTCGGCACCTGGGTGTGGCCGCCCTCGTGCTGACGCCAGGCCAGCTCGCCGCCGACCAGCTGTCCGACGGGAGGCATCGGGGCGGTGATGTAGTCGGCCGGATTCACGCCATAACCCGTTTTACCCAAAACGGTGTAGGCCGGGCTGGCGAGGATACCGGCCATGTAGCTGCCAGCAGCACCGACCCATTTCGGATCGCCCGACGCCTCGATACCGTAGCTGATAAAACAGGGGCGGGGGGCGCAGAGGGCGATGAGCTCGTGCGCGTCCACCGGGATATCGGCGGCCGTCTTCACAAAAGGCTCGGCCGCGCCGTATTTGATGAAATTGCCGGCCATCCAATACCATTCGCCGCCAGTAAGGTTTTCAACCGCCTCGCCGAAGTCGTGACGGTGCAGCTTGACCCCGCCCTCGCCGGACGAGCCGACCAGCGCCACGGCAACGCGCTCGTCAAAAGCCTGGGCCACAATGGCCCCCTTGCCATAGCGGGAGACCCCGGTGATGCCGACCCCCTTCGGGTTGACGCCCGAGTCAGGATGCGCCTCGAAATAATCGATGAGTTTGCTCAGCCCCCAGCCCCAGGCACGCAGTGCGCCCCATTGGTCAGGCGCGCGGGGCTGGCCCTTGTTGGTGAGGCCGATGATGCCGGAGGTCAGCGCCGACCCGTCGGCCTGAATGCTGGCGGGATTGATGCTGCCCACCCCCCAGCCACTGGGCAGGGCCTGATCCGCACCGCCGCCGCCAAATCCGATCAGCACCGGCACGGGGCCGCTGGCGTTGGCCGGGATGGTGAAGCTGGCCTGAATGTCCACCGTGATTTTAGGATAAGCGCTGTTGTCCACATGGCCGACAAGTGTTTTGGTGACGGTGGGGACGCCGGCGGTCACCCCGGACGTGGTTCCAGTGACCTCCCAGGTGACCTTGGGGACATTGGCCGGGATGCGACCGTACACCTCGCGCTCAAAATCCTCGAGAATTTCGGCCCGGCGTGCCGGCCACTGGTCCGCGCGAGTGACCATCGTGCCATTCTTCATCCGCATCAGCTCCGGCATGGAATCTTTCCAGGGGTTGGCGGTGGCCAGATCGAAACCCGGCCCCGTCTGATTGCTGCCGCTCTTTCCCGGGCGCAGTTTGGTGATGCCCAGCTGGTCCAACATATATTGATGGTCGTCGAAGGTGCCGAGCATGAGGGACAGCTGCACCATCTGGGGTTTGGACAAAACCACCCCCAGCCGGGCATTGAGCCCGGCATGCAAATCGGTGGCCGTCGTCTGCAACTTGGTCAGTTCTGCCTGGCCGTGGTCGATGCCATCGAGGAGCGGTTTGATGGTCGCGACCTGGGCCGGGGTAAGGGTGAGGGCCGTGGTGAGACGGTCAATCGTCAATTGGGTTTGCGCCGGACCGCCCGCACCGCGGGCTCCCCCGCGGGCGGGGGCAGGCGGGGCCGGTTGGGCGCACAGGGTACACGGCATGGCCAGGAGGCTGGCAACGACCGCCAGGGAGGTGAGGTGCGGGATGTTCATCAGCGTATGGGTGGGAAACTCAAGGGGCGGATTGAAGGTGTGCCCGGCCCTGGCCCAAGGCCCAAAACCTTCCTGGCTCTAATTGTAGAGTGACATGTGGTGACAGATCCGGGAAACTAGCCAGGACGCTGAAGCTCACTATCGGCCATCCGGCATCCATGGGCAGGAGGCCGCCAGGTTCGTTGAGCCCGTTCCAGGGGGTGCCGCCTGGTCCCGGCAATTGCGCGCCCCGGGGACATGATGCCGTTCAGGGACGGCATTGCGCCAGCCGCTTTTCCAGCAAGGCCCGTTCGGCCGGCACGGTCTGCAATGTCATGGCACGTCGGAAGCTGAGCGCGGTATTTGCAGACTCCCCGGCAACCAGCCAGAACCTAAAAACGGCCAACCACTCATGCTTGCGGTCAACCACGCACCCTCAGCCCGCGGCGGGTTTGCCCAGAATCTCGTTCACCGCCGCACGCAGCTGTCCCGCATCAAACGGCTTGGCGAGGTGATGATGGAGGCCTGTCGGGCCATCACGCTGCTGCAATTCGTTCCGGGTGTAGCCGGAGGCGATGATCACCTTGCAGTCCGGATGATGCACCCGCAGCTGCTCGATCACGCGACTGACTGGCGGGCCGGTCATGATGCCGTCCAGAATCAACAGGCCAAATTTTCCGCCGGGCACGGCCAAGGCCGCCAGCGCCGCGTCGCAGTCCGGCGCGAGGGTCACGGGAAATCCCTCCCCGGTGAGAATGCGTTCCACCAGCAGGCGTATTTCCGGCTGATCCTCCGTCACCAGCACCCGGCAGCGCGTGGGGGTCGTGATCCGGGCGAGGGGCGGTTCGGACTGGATGTCCGTTCCGGTTGCCACCGGCAGGTGCAGCAAAAACCGGGAACCGAGCCCCGGCTTGCTCCACACCCGGATGCTGCCACCCGCCCCGGTCACCAATCCATAGGCCATGGAGAGACCAAGTCCGGTGCCATAGCCGGCGGTTTTGGTGGTGAAAAATGGCTCGAAAATATGCGCCTGCGTGGCCTCGTCCATGCCTGACCCGTTGTCGCTCACCTCCAGCCGGGCATAGACGCCCGGGGGCAGCCCATCCGATGCGTTGTCCAGGGTGACGGTCCCGATACTGATGGTTAGCCGTCCGCCATGGGGCATGGCATCCCGGGCGTTGATGGCGAGATTCAGGATGATTTCCTGAACCTGGCCGCGGTTCATGCGCACCCGGACCGCGGCACCGGCTTCCACCACGATGGCGATGTCCTTGGGCAAAAGCCGGCCCAAGGTTTTGCCTTCCAGGCGCACGAGATCCGCCAGGTCAACGGATTCACGTTGGGCGGGTTCGCTCCGGCTGAAGGCCAGCAGATGCTTGGTCAGCTGCTCGGCGTTTTCCGTGGCCCGGCGGATTTCCGCCATCGCCTCCTTGACGATGGGTTCCTTTGTCACTTCCAGCACCAGGCTGCTCCAACATTTCATGACGCAGAGCTTGTTGTTGAAATCATGCGCGACCCCGCCCGCCAGCCGCCCCAGGGCGTCGAACTTTTGGGCCTCCCGCGCCCTGTGCTCGGCCTTGATCCGGGCTTCTTCCGCCCGGGCCCGGCTTTCCTGTTCGGCCGCCAGTTTTTGCAGCGCCGAGTTGGCCTCCGTGAGGGCTGCGTTCAAACTGCGCAGGACTTGGTTCATCACCACCTGCAGCATCGCCAGCAATCCCGCGGTCATGATGAGCACCCGGGCCCAGACGTCCCCCTCGCGGAAATCCATGTAGACCGCGGGCACGTCCCGGCCCGGCAGCTTCACGGGGAAATACCCCTGGGTCCAGCCCCAGGCGATCAGGACATGGATCGCGCACAGGATGCCGGATGCGACCAGGCCAACCCGGACACCGAACAGCATGCCCGTCGAGGACAGCAGCATGATCACCAAAAAGCACCAGTTGGGGGTGATCCCCAGCACGATCGCCGTGCAGACCGTGAAGGTCAAAATCGTGCCGGCAAACACGGCGTAACGCCAGGGCAGGGGCAGCCCGCGGAAAACCGCCGCGAGCAGCTGAACCGCGACCGCGCCGATGCCGATCCAATAAATCGGACTGGTGGGAAGCGTCCCGTCGTTTTTTAAACCAACGTAGATCAACGCCATGGCACCCAGAAAGGCAAAGGCCCAGGAGTAGAGGTCGACGATCTGATGGCAGAGCTTGGCGGGCAACATGGCCCGCCGGCCATGCCAGTCGGTGCGTGGTTCGATCAATTTTCGCCATGTGCTCATGGGCAGTTTGTTTGGGTGGCAGAGCGGGAGTTGGAGGGCCATTGGTTCGGGCAAATCCGCCAGTAAAACAGCTGTTTTTGCGCCAAATCAAGAACGTTGACGGGGTGGCCGCCCCGCCAGCAACGGCCGCATCCTACCATCACCCTTGCATTGGCTTTGCCTCGCGGCATGCTTGCCGTCCAGCCCCCCGACTGCCCTGCCCCGCCCGGTTGCGGCATTTACCCTCACCTGCACCCCATGCCTTATAATCCCAATGCCGAGTTTGATCATGCCGTCCTCGATCTGATTGAACACAGTCCGACGGGCGCGGTGCCTGTCACCCCCGCCTATCAGGACGCCTTGGGCCGGCTTTACGCGGCGCAACAGGTCTATGTCGACGCCGATCACAAGGGTGGCCACGTCACCGCGCGTTCCCTCACCCGGCTCCCCCTGTTTCATGCGCACAATCTGGACGCGTTCGCCGCGGGACAGATCACCGAAGACATGCTCGAGCCCAACGCGAGCATCTACGACCGTTATGTGCAGTCCCTGCCCGCAGCCCACCGGGCCCGCGCGGAAAGCCTCCGGCTCCTGGTGATTGGCAAACCCGCCCACCATCGCGGCAAACATGACCAGGCCGTGTTTCATGAACCGCTGCACATGCTGTTTTTGGCTCCCGGGGCCGGCCCCCATCCCGGTTTGCCAGGCAATTATCTGCATGGTTCGGTCTTTCACATCGGGTCAGAGGACAAGACAGGCGCCTGGGTGGTGCAAGTCCACGACGTCGATGATGGCGCTGCCGGCTGCAGCACCGGAACCCTGCCGGAAGCGCTGGCCAAACTGCAGGAATTGCTGGCGAGTGCGCCCTTTCATCTCAATGAGCTGGAGGCGCTGGGATTTCGGCTGACCTAGCCCGGGGTAAAATTTGGCGGCCAGATCAAGGACAGCCGGGGAATGGCCGTGGACCGGTGTGGCATTGCACTTTGGCGAACCAGCCGGTCTCATCCCTGGCCGCATGTCCCTGCATGAATACATCTTTCTGGCGACCAGTTCGCTGTTTGTGATCGTGGATCCGTTGGCGGCGGTGCCGGCGTTTATCGCAATGACGCCGTCGAACACCCCCGCCGACCGCATCCGCATGGCCCGGCTGGCGGCCTTGGTCATGCTCGGTGTCCTGCTCGCCTTTGCCCTGGCAGGGCGTTGGATTTTTCGGTTTCTCGGCATCACCATGCCGGCCTTCGAGATTGCCGCCAGCATTGTGCTGCTGCTGGTCGCGCTCGACATGCTGCGGGCGCAGCGCTCGCGGGTGCTGGAAACCCGGGAAGAAACTGCCGCCGGAATCGAGAAACTCGACATTGCCGTCACCCCGCTGGCCATCCCCATGCTCTCCGGCCCCGGGGCCATTTCCACGGTCATTCTCCTGCAAAACCAGGCGCAAAGCCTGCCCCAGCAAGTCGCGCTGTGCCTCAGTATCGTGGCGGTTTCGGCCGCCACCTATGTCATCCTGCGGATTTCGGCCCATGGCGTGCAATGGCTGAGCCCCATCGCGCTGAACATTGCCATCCGCATCATGGGCCTGTTGCTGGCGGCGGTCGCCGTGCAATTCATGCTCAATGGCATCGCAGCCGCGCACGCCGAATGGCTGGCCCGGCCACCGGGATAACCCCCGCCGATCCCTGATGCCCGCGTCGCCGGCCCCATACTCCGTGGAGGTCAGCTTGACGATGTCCCCTTTTTTCGTGACCCGGCGACTGCCGAGATCCACCGCTATGTCGCCGAAACCAAAGGTGCCTGCCGCCACTGAAGGCTTGATGCGGCGCAAGAGTGAACGCAGCCGGGCCAGAAGTTCGCCGCTGCTGAAGGGCTTGGTCAGATAGTCATCGGCCCCCGCGTCGAGACCGGCGATCTTCCGTTTTTCCTGCCCAAATACCGAGAGGATCAAAACAGGGGTGTTGCTCCAGCCCCGCAGCTGCCTGAGCAGCTCCATGCCCGTCATATCCGGCAGTCCCAGATCCAAGATAATGGCGTCGGGCGAATCCCGCGCCACCTCATCAAGTCCGGCCTGGCCGGTTTCAGCCTCCCGGACCGCATAACCGGCGTCTTCCATGGTCAGACGCAGCAACCGGCGGATTTGGACTTCATCGTCGATGACCAGGATGGTGGGCTTGGAGGGGTTAATGCTCATCATTGGGCACGTTGCCAGGAATGGTATAGGGCAGGCAGACAGCAAACCTCGCGCCACCGTCGGGATTATTGGCCGCCACCACCTCGCCACCCTGCGCCAGCATGAATCCCTGCACGATGGACAGGCCGAGGCCGAGGCCGCCGGGACGCGCGTTCTTTCCCCGTTGAAATTTCCGGAACAGGCTGCCCAGCAACTCCGGGGGCAGCCCCGGCCCACGGTCAGTCACGCTGAGAAAGATCCGCCGGCGCTCAGTATCCAGCCCGCCAGAGACGACGATGGGGGTGGATGCCGGGGTGTGCAGCGCTGCGTTCAGCAGCAGGTTGCTGATGACCTGCTCCATCAGGGGCCCATCCGCCAAAAACAACGGCATGTCCTCGGCGAGCTCGATCTTGAACGGCCGCCCGATGAGCGCACTGCCGACCATTGACCGGGCCGCGCCAATCAGATCGAACGCATCACACCAATCCAGCTGGGCGGTGAGCCCGCCCGCCTCCAGACGCGTTTGGTTTAACAGGTTGGCCACCAGATGCTCGAGCCGGCCGGTCGCGGTGCCAATCTCCTCCGCCAGCCCCCGGCGTTTTTCGGCATCATCCGTGCCGATTTTTTCCGCCGCGGTGCGCAGCACGGCGAGAGGGGTCTTGAGTTCATGGGAGACACTATCGAGCAGGGTGCGGTGCAACCGGTCGGATTCGGCAAAAAACTTTTCCCGTTCGCCGGCCATTCGCAACTGCTCGCGTTCGACAAACAGGGCGATCTGGGCGGCAAATCCAGTGAGCAGCTCCATCTGGACCGGGGGAAGATCCGCCTGCTCCGCCGGCAGCAACACCATCAGCACTCCCAGGGCGGTTCCGGCACGCAGCAGTGGCAGGTGCAGATTTTTGGCCCCGGGCATGACATGGGTGAAACGACCCGTTGCCCGGCACTGCCGCCAGGCTTGTGCCGCCACCTCCGCCTCCTGTTCGTCTTCGCGCAGGGAGCTGGCGGCATGGGGGGCCAGGCCCCCTTTTTCGTCATTCAGCAGCAAGGCCGTGCGGGCATTGAACAGCTCATCCGCCTGCCGCAGCGCCGCTTCGGCCGCCTCGTCAAACGTCCGGGCTCCGGCCAGGGCACGGGTCAGGTGAAACAGCGCGGTGGCGCGCCGCTCCCGCTTGCGCTCCTGTTGCTCCTGGGCGCGAATGCGGGCCGTGAGCTGACCCGCGATCAGGGCGACGACCACATACGTGCCCAATTCCAGGCTGTCATCAACGTGCAGGACGGAAAACGAGAGCCGCGGCGGCATGAAGAGAAATTCCACGTCACGGCGCTCACCACCGCCGCAAACAGCACCGGCCAACGCCCCACCCGCAGGCTGAGCACGATCACGGCCAGGAGGTAGACATGCCCAAACGCGCGGTAACTCACCGGGACAAACCACCCCGCCACGGTCAGGGCAGAAATCACCCCCAAGACCTCAGCATACTCCCGGGCGGGTGAGCTCCCTTCCACTTTCCAATCTATTTTTCGTAGCGCAACTCCGGTCGGTGATAAATTCTTTTCCCCTCGGGAGAAAATCGCCGGGCCCGGCAGAGGTGGAACTGGAGTAGGATCGGCCATGGGTCGGAGCCGACGTCCTGTCGCAACTCTCATACCACAATTGACCATGAGTGATGCTCAGATGCCCTGCGGGAGGATTTTCCAGATGCATAACTGTTGTTATTATATCATGTCAAGTTTGTTACGTATCATTGTCCGGCCTGAACCAATCCATGAATGAAAAAAATCCGATGTTGGCATCGCGCCTGCTCATACCAAGGCAGTTCCACCCTCAAGGTTCCACCCTTGGGGATTCATCAACAGTTCAATGTTCCACCATGCACAAACTTCCACGTGTGCTGAGGGCGCTCGCTGCCTGTGCGACCCTCGGCTTGTTGTCCTATGTCTCGGCCTATGCCGAATCAGCCGCCCCAGCGGCTCCTGTCGCTCCCGCGACCGCAAAAACGCCGCCCACGCCCAGCATTGAACAGCGTCTGGCCGGAGTGGAGGCTTATCTCGCCAACTCGGACCCGAGTGCCCCGCTCAAGGACAAGGATGGCAAGATCCCGGACGGGCTCACCACGGTTGCGGCCAGCAATTCCGGTCCGGGCCACAATGCCTGGCAGATGACATCCGCCGCGCTGGTGCTGTTTATGACGCTACCCGGCCTCGCGCTGTTCTATGGCGGCCTGGTCCGCCGGAAAAACGTGCTTTCCGTCATGGCCCAATGCCTTCTGCTGGCCGGCTGGGTGACCATTCTCTGGTGGGCCGTCGGATACAGCCTGGTCTTCCACAGCGGCAATGCGGTGCTCGGCGGCATGGGTTTCGCCCTGCTGAACGGCGTGACCTCCGCGCCGAACACCGATTATTCCGCCTGGGTTTCGCAAAATGTGTTTTCCATGTATCAGCTGATGTTTGCGATCATCACCCCGGCGCTGATCGTCGGTGCCATTGCCGAGCGCATGAAGTTCTCCGCCATCTTCCTGTTCATGACGATTTGGATGTTTGTGGTCTACTTTCCCATCGCCCACATGGTCTGGGGCATTGACGGGTTCATGAACGGCGTCTGGAACGCCACCGCCAGCATCAAGGCGATGGACTTCGCGGGCGGTACTGTGGTCCATATGACCTCCGGCTGGTCCGCCCTCATCCTCTGTCTGATCATTGGCAAGCGCATCGGCTTCGGCAAGGAGAACATGGCCCCGCACAGCATGGTGCTCTGCATGGTGGGCACCGGCATGCTCTGGGTCGGCTGGTACGGCTTCAACGCCGGCTCCGCGGTCGCCGCCGACGGCATCGCGGCCAACGCCTTCACCACCACCACGCTCGCCACCGCCGTCGCCTCCTTCGTGTGGCCAATGATGGAGTGGATTGTGCGCGGCAAACCCAGCGTCCTCGGTTTCTGTTCCGGCGCTGTCGCCGGCCTGGTCGTCATCACGCCCGCCTGCGGCTTCGTCGACAGCACGGGCGCGGTGATCATCGGCGTCCTCGCCGCGGTCGTGCCCTACCTGGCCTGCACCAAGCTCAAGGCGAAGTTCGGCTACGATGACGCCCTCGACACCTTCGGCGTCCACGCCGTCGG
>CAIXIZ010000125.1 GCA_903919625.1 uncultured Verrucomicrobiota bacterium | reverse complement strand
TGGGTCTTCACCTCCTTTTTGCAGTAGCCAAAATAATTGTCGGAGATGAAGGTGACAATGACCCCCGAGGTGTCCCGCGACGTCAGCTTGAACGCCCCGCCGTCGTTGTAGAGCTCCCCCGCATCTTTCCAGCACATGCCGTCCCGGCGCTGGCGCAGGGTGGCGTCCTGCCAGGCCGGCAGCCCAAGCTCGCGTTTGGTCAGCTTGTTCAGCTGCGGGGCGAGGATGACGCACCCGGTGTGGCCCGACCAGTGTTCGGGATCGAGGGCGGCGTCGTTTTCCGGCAGATGCGGGTCGCCGGCGTTGCCAAAGATGCGTTCGATAAAGTCCAGGTTGGCGACCAGCGCGCCCGGCACGAAGAAACGCGTTTCCATCGCCCGCTGGGGCGAAAAACCTGGGACCTCAGGACAGACCACCGGCCGCAGGTAGAGGGAGACGAAACATTCCGCGGGTTGCGGCATGCCGGAGGTGAAGGGCAGCCTCCGCAGCTCGGGCGGCGGTGCGAAAGCGGCGCGCAGCAACCGGGCGAACACGGCGGCGGGCACCGCCTTTTTATCATCGGGCACGGGCAGTCCGCCCTCGGAAACGTGGAAAATGCCCTGGGTGGTCCGCCGGTCGCTGCGCGGATTGTGCAGCACGCCCTGCCGGACGCGATAGGAGGAGAGAATATCGCTCTCATGCCGGTCCGCACCCGGTGGCAGCGATAGCAGCCGCGCCAGACCGGGCCGGTCGAGCACCAGCGTCGAGGCCGGCAGGCGGGGGGTCTCCCCATGCGCCTCATACTGGTCAAAGAGGAAATTCTGGATGCGCTGGTCAACCGGACAGAGGTGGCGGGAAAGCGCCCGGTCCTTCTCGCGGCTCAGGGCGAGAAAATGGCTGACCAGCGGGGCAAGCCCGTCGCTGCCGGCCAGCGGCACACCCGGCTGGCCGATCTCGTCGAGCTTGAGGTTGAGGTAGGCGGCGAGCTGGCCGTCCGAATCATCGGCGGTGCTGGCGGCAGAGCGTGGAAGTGAGGATGTTGGCATGACGCGGTGCAAAACACGGAGAGACGCGCCATCAAGCAAAAGCCGGGCCACGGCACGACGCAATCACAGAGCGAGGGGCAAACCGGCCCGGCGGATTGGCAGGGGATTAACCGCTGGTGGGAGACCCATAATCAGGTTGTCACGCGCGGAAATAACTGGAAATGCTGCCCTCAGCCCTAACGCCTCAACCCGCCACCCTATGTGTTACCGTATCGTTTTTCTCCTGGCCAGCGGGGCCCTGGTACTCGCGACGGGCGGTTGTTGCGGCGTTTCCCGGTCCCAATCGGCGGATGCAGACCTGCGCCGCGAAGCCATGGCCCGTGAAGCCTGGCCCAAGCCGGTGTTTGCCCTGAAGTCCGATGCGCCACGCGATCTCGGGCCGATCCTGGCCCCGGTCATCTCCCGTGCGAACATACCCGGCATGTCCGCCCTGGTGCTGCAAGGCGACCGCATTGTTGCCCAGGGAGTGGCCGGCGTGCGCAAACTCGGCAATGCCACACCCATCGCACTGGGAGACGAATTTGAGATTTGCTCCTGCGCCAAGGCGATGACCGCTTCCCTGGTCGCGCTCCTCGCCGAAGAGGGCCGGCTGACCCTCCATACCACCCTTGGGGAGATTTTTTCGGCCACGGTCAAAGATCTCAGCCCCGCATGGGAGAAAGTCACGCTGCAGCAACTGCTCGACCATCAGGCCGGGCTGACGGATCAGCACATGATCCGTTTTCTGACCAGTGTCATGTTTTCGAGCAGCCCGACCCAGCAAAGGCTCAGCTTTGCCCGTAAAATCCTGGCCCATCCGCCGGATTATCCGCCGGGCGGCAAAGCCGTTTACAACAGCGCCGATTATATGATCGTGGCGGCGGCGCTGGAAACTCTCACCGGTCGCACTTGGGAAGAATTGATCCGGCAAAAATTATTCGCTCCTCTGGGCATCACCACCGCCGGATTTGGCCCGCCCGGCATTTCCGGTCAGGTCGTCCAGCCCTGGGGCCACGGTCCCCGCCGTCTGCTCTATGTAAACTTGCCGGGAGCGACTGATCATCCCATCGATCCGGGAAGTTGCCTGAGTGCGGACTACCCCATGGCAGCGGAGCCCGCCGGGCTGGTCCATATGTCGGTGCATGACTGGGCGACATTTGTGGGCTGGCAATTGCGGGGCGCCCCGGCCAACCCCTCGCGTGATCCGGCGTTCCTCACCCCCCAATCCTTTGACCAGTTGCAGGTCGCGGTCGGCGGCCCTATTTTCGCCTCCCCATCTGCCCAATCTCCCATGCAGGGGGCAGGATATGTTTCAGGTTGGTTTACCGACATCAAGCCATGGGCCAAGGGGCCACGCCCGGGCGATTCGGGCCGGGTTCTTTTTCATCAGGGTGACAATGGCCGCTGGAATTGTGTGGTCTGGATTGCCCCCGAAATTGATTTTGCCGTGGTCGTGGCTTGCAACCGTACCGCCATGTGGAGCGAATGCGACCGGGTTGTCGCCGCCCTCATCAGGGAATTCGCCCCCAAGTTTTTAAATCCTCCCTCACCGCGCCTTTGACCGCAGATGATGGTCAATGAGCAGGCGAGCCACGTCCGAACGCAGCTGATTCCATTCGCTTTCGCCCGCCAGAGGGGGCGCGGCCAGGATTTCGCCCAGCGGCACGAGCACGAACATCCGTTCCTGCCACTTGGGATGGGGCACCACCAACCCCGGCTGGTTGATGTGTTCTTGACCGTAGAACAACAGGTCGAGGTCGAGGGTCCGCGGCGCATTCTGAAAACTGCGCTCCCGGCCGTGGGCCCGTTCGATGGCGAGCAACGCCGCCAGCAACTGCTCCGGTGGCAGCGCAGTCGCAATGGCGGTGACGCCGTTGAGAAACTTCGGCTGACCGGCATGCCCCACCGGATCGGTCTCGATCAGCGTGGAGGTCGCAAGCTCAAGGGTGTGTTCGAGCCGGCCAAGGGTGGTGACTGCCGCGTCAATTGCGCCATTCCGATCGCCCAGGTTGGCGCCGAGGGCGATGAGCGCGGTTGTCATGGGCGCGCTTTGCGCCGGACCGGAAACCGTCGTGTGATCGTGATGGCCACTCCGGCAAAGGTGGCGGCCAGTGGCGGATGAGGCTTGAGGACCTCGACCGTCACGGTGCGCACGGCCGGGTGCATGGCGCCGGCCTTGGCGGCGATCCGCTCGGCGAGAGTTTCTATCAGGTGGCAGGATTCGCCTTCGACCACTTCGCGGGCAAGGGCGATCAGCCCCGCATAATCCACGGTGTCCCGGATGTTGTCGCTGCGCGCGGATGGCCGGGCATCCAGCCCGACGGTCAGGGTGATGACGAAGCGCTGGCCGAGCGAGCGCTCCTCGGCGTGAACGCCGTGGCGACCGAACAGTTCGAGCGAGTGAACAACAAGTTGATCCATAGTTGGTGGTCAGACAGGAAAATGGTATCTTAGCCCATGCGCAAGCGCATCGGCCATCCGAATTACGGGCAGTAATGCGGCGACATCGTGCACCCGGACCATCTGGCAGCCTTGGGCGATGCCCCAAACCACCGTGACGGCCGTGCCTTCGAGACGCAGATCTGCCGGCCGGTCAAGGACCTGGCCAATGGTCGATTTGCGCGAAGTGCCCAGCAATATCGGACAGCCAAGGGTGGCCAGGCGGGAAAGGTTTTTGACCAATTCCAAGTTCTCCGGCACCGTCTTGCCAAAGCCAAAGCCGGGATCGACCCAAAGTTGGTGCGGGGGCACCCCAGCGCGTTCGGCCAGTGCGAGTGACAGCCGGAGATCCGCCAGTATCTCCGCCCAAAACTCACCAAGACGAGGCGGGGCTGCCGGATGCATGACAATGAGCGGGCACCCGGACTGGGCGGCGATTTCCGCCATGGGCGCGAGTGGTAGTGCCGCGAGATCAGTCGGGAAAGCAGCAAGCGATTGCCGCGCCGCGGCCAGGGTTTCCCGGGAGAGCCCGGCGGTGAGGCCGCTGACGTCGTTGATCACATCGGCCCCGGCCGCAATGGCGGCGGCGGCCACCGCCGGTTTAGTGGTGTCAATCGACAGCGGCAGGGTGGGACAGCGCCGGCGAATGGCCGCAATCACCGGAAGCACGCGGCTCAGTTCCTCGGCCTCGGCGACGGGCGTATGGCCAGGGCGGGTGGACTCACCCCCGAGATCAATGATGTCAGCTCCTTCGGCAAGCAATTGCGCGGCATGATCGGCTGCCGCGTCCGTTGAGTGGTACCGCCCGCCGTCGGAGAACGAGTCAGGGGTGACATTGAGCACCCCCATAATGAGCGTACGCTCACCCACCACGGGTAAAGGCCGGCCATGCGGACTTGTCCAAGCTGGCTTCATCGTGATGATGCGGAGTTGGCCGTCCGGGCCAGCGCGCCGGTCCAGCGGGCGCTTAGTTCCTGGATCAGGGGATGTTGGTACGCAGCGGGAAATTCTGCGCAGATCTCGCCGCTAACATCGCGGGCGCGGCGTACCGGCGTAAAACCGCGGACGGAGTTGCACACCATAATGGCATCGGCCTGGAGCAGCTCGGTCCAAGTGACCTTGACCGCACGAGAGGACAAACCCTGCGCCAGGGCCCACGCCAGCGCGACGCCTGCAACCGGGCCAAGGGCCGGTTCTGGATAACACAGTTCGTGGTTCGCAATCCAGACGAGATTATGCCACAACGCCTCGACGACAAACCCCGCGGGGTCAACGAACACCCCTTCATCCGGGGCAACGCCACCGCGCACATGCAGCTCCTGCCAGCCGAGAACCGTGTTCGCGTACTGGATGCTTTTTGGACGCGGGAGCCATTCTGGCGCCTGGCGTGCGGTGCGGAGGAGATGCAAATTGATGCCGGTCTCCGGCGCAGGCGGTGGTTGGGGCCGGGCGGCGAGCAATTCCCGGGGCTGCGGATAGCGCTTCTGCCCGTCGGGCGTGCCGGCCGTGATGGTGTAGCGGAACACGGCGTCAGTCAGGGCATGATCCTGCAGCAGGCGGGCAACGGCATCGTTCAACCGGGTTTCATCGCAGGCCAGGTGGCCCTGTGGCAAAGTAATCCCGGCCCGGCTGCAGGCCGCCGTGAGCCGCGCCTGGTGCTCAGGCCAGAGGAACGGCCGGCCGCCCGAGGTGCGGAAGGTCTCAAAATATCCCAGACCAAAAAGCACACCGTGGTCGTCCGCAGCGAAGGCGGCCGCGGCGGCGGGGACAAAATTTCCGTTGCTGTAGACCAGGCTCATGGTGCGGGCTGACCTTGCCAGTTGCGGCCGGCCGCGTCGAGCGCGGCCCAGAGTGCGGCCGCCTTGCGCCAGGATTCGTCATACTCGCGCTCCGGCACGGAATCGGCGACAATACCCGCTCCCGATTGCACATGGGCGACCCCGTCCTGCACCAGCAGGGAGCGGATGATGATGTTCAGCTCCATGTCCCCGTCATGGCCAATCCAGCCAAGCGAGCCGGTATAGAAACCGCGGCCCACCGGCTCGAGCTCCTCGATGATCTCCATCGTGCGATGCTTGGGGCACCCGGTGATGGTGCCGCCGGGAAAGGTCGCGCGCAGCGTGTCTGTCCAGTCGCGCCCGGTGGCCAGATCCGCTTCGACCTGCGAGACCAGGTGCATGACATGGGAATAGCGTTCGCAGACCATGAATTCCGGCACCTCCACCGAGCCGTAGGCCGCGACGCGACCGAGGTCGTTGCGCACCAAATCCACCAGCATCAGGTGCTCGGCCCGCTCCTTCACGCTGGCGTAGAGCTCGGCCTCCAGGCGCAGATCAGCGGCGGCGTCCAGCCCCCGCGGACGTGTGCCGGCGATGGGACGCGCCGCCAGCCGGCCTGCCCGCTGGCTGACCAGCAGTTCAGGTGAGCCGCAAACGAGCGTGAAGCCCGGCAGGCGCAGCAAACCCATGTACGGAGACGGGTTGAGCTGGCGCAATGCCTCATAGATCCATTCGGCGGGCGCCGGCGAGATCTGGCTGCGGCGCAAGGACAGGTTCACCTGATAGGTGTCACCGGCCGCGATGTAATCCCGCACCCGGATGACGGCGGCGGAAAAAGTTTCGGCGGTGAACGAATCCCGTGGTGCCGTTTGGTCCGCGGCGGGCTGCCAATCTGGCCGTTGGGCGGCCGTTGCCGTGGCGCTGGCCAGTGTCCACCAATCAGAGGCAGTCTGGGCCTGACGGGTCGCAGCGGTAAATTGTTCGGCCAGCGCGGAGGCATCATCGGAAACCTGGGTCCAGATGATGGTATGGAGCTCCGACCGGGCGTGATCGTAGGCGAAAAGTTCGCGGGCCTCGGCCAACACATAGAGCGGCAATGGCAAATCGCGCGGCGCCCGTGACGGATGGCGTTCCCAGGTCGAGGCGAGGTCGTAATTGAAGAGGGCCAGCCATCCGCCGACAAACGGCGGGGCTCCGGACCAGCGGGGGACGTGGGCAGGTGTGGCGATTCGTCGCAATAAATCGACGGGCGCACCGGACATGCGCTCTTCCATTTTCCGTCCGGGTGTAGCGCCCACCGCATGCAGGGTTGCTCCTTCACGGTCGCCCAGGATGATCTGCGCCGGCTGGCGACAGAGAAAGGTATGATGTCCATCCCGTCCGCTCTCCAGCAGCACGCTGGAAGGACTGTCCCAAAAACCAAGCCAGCTGGCCGGCAGCGGTGCGGAACGAACGCTTACACTGGGCAACAAACGGTGCCCCCGGGCAAACCAGCCTTGCCAGTCGCCCAAGCTGACCGGCGCGTGCGGAGCGATGAGTTCCCGGGAGAGCAAAGGGCGCGCAGAATCGGCGCCGACGTGGGCAAAGACAAGAGCGGACTAGACCATTGGCCGCCGGGAAACTTCGTCCCGGCTCTCCCGAGCCGGGCTACGTCCTCTTTGTAGCCCGCTTCGGGAGAAGCGGGAATCTGCGGCGTCGGCTATCTTTTTATTGAATGTGCTTAGCCATCCCGCTGTGCGTAGGAGTCATGCCAGTGGCTCAACGCCAGACGGCTCAGCACCATCACTACCCCCATGAACAAAAACCCCAGCAGAGCGGTCAGCATCACGACGGCAAAAAGCTCGGGATACCTGGCCTGTGAACTGTAGATCAGCGCCTGAAACCCCAAACCGCCGCCGTCTCCGGCGGAACTTCCTGACGAAAAATCTCCGATGACCGCTCCGATGGGTGCGAGGATGGCCGCAATGCGCAGACCCGCAAAAAAATAAGGCAGCGCGGCCGGCACCCGCAGACGCCAGATTTCCTGCCACCGGCTGGCCCGGTACATCTGAAACAGCTCCACCAGCCGGCGGTCGGTTGAAACCAGGCCTTGCGCGGTGTTCACCACGAGGGGAAAAAAGCAGACCAGCAGGGTGATGAGCGCCACGCTTTTCAGTCCCGGACCCACCCAGAGGACGAACAAGGGTGCGAGGACCGGGATGGGGGTGAGTTGGAGCATCATCAGGTAGGGCGTCAGGCCGGCCCGCATGAGCGGTGACAGGGAAAGCACCAGCGCGGACAGTCCGCCGAACGCCAGCGCCAGGCTGAAGCCCAGCAAAGCCCCTTCGACCGTATTGCCCGTTGCCCGGGCCAATGCCGGCGCGTTGTGCAGCAGCGCCTGCAGGACGGCGAGCGGGGTGGGCAGCAGAAATTTATAATCCTCCGACAGGCTGTAGTGCACCATCGTCCACAGGGCGAGGAACAGCACCCCGGCCAGCATCGCGACCATGACAGAAAGGAGGGAAGGGCGCGACATGGACGGTGATCGCGCGCTCAGGCGGCGGTTTTGACGGCCCGCAATTGTTGGGAGACTTCGACCACCAGATCCTGATAGTCGCGGCTCAGGCGGGTTTCAGCGGTGCGCGGATACGGAAGAGGCACCTTGATTTCCGCCCGCAGCCGTCCCGGTTGGGCCGACATGACAAAGATCCGGCTGGAAAGAAAAACCGCCTCGGCGACCGAGTGGGTGACAAAAAACGCGGTCCAGGCCTGCTGCGCGCGAATGGCGAGCAATTCTTCCTGCAGGCGTTCGCGGGTCATCTCGTCGAGGGCGCCAAAGGGCTCGTCGAGCAGCAGAATTTTCGGCGTAAGCGTCAGGGCGCGGGCGATGGAAACCCGCATCTGCTGCCCGCCGGACAGCTGGCGAGGGTAGGCCGCCTCTCGTCCGGACAGTCCGACCAGCGCCAAGGCCGCGGAGCGGCTGGCAGCGCGCTGCGCGGGCGGAACACCGCGCAATTTTTGCGGGACCTCCACGTTGTCCGCCACCTGCAGCCACGGCAGCAGCGTTGGCTCCTGAAAGATGAACGCGAGTTCCGACCCGGCCTGTTCCGGAGTTCCGCCATCGACCGACAAACTGCCGCCCGAGACACCGGTCAGACCGGCGATGAGGCGGAGCATGGTGGATTTGCCACAGCCGCTGGGCCCGATGAAGCTGATAAATTCACCCGGACGCGCGACCAATGAAATATCGGACAGCACGGGTGGGCCGTCACCAAAGCGTTTGGAGACCCGATCAAACAGCACCAAGGAGGCAGGGTGAGTCATGGAAAAATGGCTGAAACCACGGCAATGTTTTCAGAGGTATTATACGCACAATAAACATTATGTCTAATACAGCATATCCGAATACCTTGCGGCCAGACCAATGGGTCGGATTGCGGTAAATGAACGGGTCTGGCCACAGGTACAGTTCAAAACAGATTTCTCCCGGGGTTCAAATCCGTAACGCAATCCAGCCCGGGTCATATTCGATTTTCCTATTTGCAGCGCGCATCGGCCCCCGCCACAAACGCGCTCCCGTCCTGCGTCTTTCGCTCACCTCCCCGCAGTCCGGCCCCCCATTTATCATGCCCAGTCCTGCCGGACACCCCCATCCCATCCCGCCCCTTTTTAACTGGCTGACCGCCCGCAGTGCCGGCGCGTTGCTGCATCCCACGTCGTTGCCCAATGACCAGGGGGTTGGCGTGCTCGATGGCGCCGTGGATGCCTGGCTGACATTTCTTTCCGCCGCCGGCATCAGCCGCTGGCAGGTCTGCCCGCTCGGTCCGACGGGCTATGGCGATTCGCCCTACCAGTGCTTCTCTTCCTTTGCAGGCAACCCCTACCTCATTGATCTGCGCGCGCTCGTCGCCGCCGGATTGCTCTCCGAGGCCGAACTCGAGCCCTTGCAGGCGCTGCCGCGCGACCGGGTCGACTACGGCTGGCTCTATGTCACGAAATGGCCGGCCCTGTTTCATGCCCATGCTTCCTATAAGGCATGCCGGCGGGTCATCCAACCCTACGGCAATTTTGCCGCCTTTTGCCGGGAACAGGCCCACTGGCTCGATTCCTACAGCCTTTTCATGGCCTTAAAGGACCATTTTAACGGCCACTCCTGGCAAACCTGGCCCGAGGACTGCCGGTTCTACTCGCGGGCGAAGACCAGCAAGCTGGCCGTAGAAGTGGCTGACCGGGCCGAAGCCTACGCGTTTGCCCAGTATCTGTTTTTTGGCCAGTGGCGGCAGGTCCGGGCAAAGGCCCGCGCCCGTGGCATCGAACTCATCGGCGATGTGCCCATTTTTGCCGCGCTCGACAGCGCCGATGCCTGGGCGCATCCGGAGCTGTTTCAGCTCGACCAGCAGACGGGCCGCCCGTTGTCCGGCGCCGGCGTGCCCCCGGATTATTTCTCTGCCGACGGCCAGCTCTGGGGCAATCCGCTCTACGAGTGGCGGGCGCACGCGGCCGACGGCTATGCCTGGTGGCTGGCGCGGCTGCGCGCGAACTTCGCGCTCTGCGACATCATCCGCATCGACCACTTCCGCGGATTCGACAGCTTTTGGTCGATCCCCGCCAGCGCCAAAACAGCCCGGACCGGCCAATGGAAAAAAGGCCCTGGAATCGCATTTTTCCAGGCAATCCTGGCCGCCCTGCCCGACAGCCGGCTGATCGCCGAGGATCTCGGTGATCTCACCCCGGATGTGTGCGCGCTGCGCGACGCCACCGGTCTGCCCGGCATGGCCATCCTCCAATTCGCGTTCGGGGGCGGCAGCGACAACGCCTACCTGCCCCACCATATTCACGCCAACAGCGTCGTCTACCCCGGGACGCATGACAATGACACGACGCTCGGCTGGTATCGCACCGCCGACGAGAAAACCCGCGACCATGTCCGCCGTTACCTGCGGGTCAACGGCGCCGATATCGGGTGGGATTTGATCCGGGCGGCCTACGCGAGCGTGAGCCGGCTCGCCGTGATCCCGTTGCAGGATCTTCTGGGCCTGGGCAGCGAGGCGCGTTTCAACACCCCCGGAACGCCGGCGGGCAACTGGCAATGGCGCTACGAGGCATGGCAGTTGGAAAAACTGCAGCGTGAAGGAGCCGTTTACCTCCGCGAGCTGGCGGGCCTGTGTGATCGGCTGCCCGCCGCCTGAGCCGGCACCGGGCGCCATTGCCTGCTTCAGTCGCGATCAACCAGGCGATACCCGATTCCGGACTCGGTTTTCACATAACTGGGAGAACCGGCCGAGGGCTCGATTTTTTTGCGCAGATTCGCCATATGGACCCGCAAATAATGGGTGTCATTTTCGTGCTGGGGCCCCCATACGTCCCGCAGCAGCTGGCGATGGGTGACCACTTTGCCCCGGTGCTGGAGCAACAGCCGCAGGAGCGCGTATTCCTTGGCCGTGAGATGTACCTCCGCCCCGGCGCGGGTGACACTGCGCTTGGCAAAATCCACCTCAATGTCACCGAAGCTGGCTATGCTGACCTCACCCACCGGCTGGGCCCGGCGGAGCAAAACCCGGAGCCGGGCGAGCAGCTCGCCACCGCCGAAAGGTTTGGTGAGATAATCATCCGCCCCGGCATCGAGCGCGGCGATCTTGTTCGCTTCATCGCCGCGCACCGAGAGGATCAGCACCGGGATATGGCTCCACTCCCGCAGCCGGCGGAGCACGTCAAGGCCGCTCAGATCCGGCAGGCTGAGATCGAGCACAATGGCATCGGGCCGCTGCACCGCGGCCTCGTTCAGGCCGAGGGCGCCGTTCTCGGCGTCACGCACCTTGTAGCCGGCGGCCTCCAGCGTGATGCGGAGCAGGCGGCGGATCTGCACCTCATCGTCAATGACGAGAATGTCGGACTTCGGCGGGTTGGTGTTCATTCGTTCGGCACTTTGGTGTGCGGTTCCCAAGGAAGATAAACCGTAAACACGGCGCCCCCGCCAGGGTTTTCCCCGACGACGACTTCGCCATGCTGGGCCGCCACAAAACCACGGATGATGGAGAGACCCAGCCCGAGGCCTCCGGCGCGGGCAGCGTCTCCCCGCTGGAATTTTTGGAACAGCCGCTCGCGCATTTCCAATGGAAAGCCGGGACCGCGGTCTGCGACCGTAAAACATACCCGGGCATGCGCCTGGTCCGCCCCGACCGTTAGAAAGATCGGCGTGCCGGCCGGAGTGTGCAGGGCGGCATTAAGCAGCAAATTGGCAATGACCTGTTCCATGAGCGCAGCATCGGCGCGGAAAAGCGGCAGATCGGCGGACACATCCGTTTCAAAAGGATGGCCGGCCAGTGATTCGCGCACCCCATCCACGGCGGCGTTGACCAGGTCATGGGCGTCGCACCAGTCGAGCCGGGGGTTGAGCGCCCCCGACTCCAGTCGCGTCTGGTCGAGCAGGTTGTTGACGAGACGCGTGAGTCGGCGGGTGGCGGTGACAATCTCACTCACCAACCCATCCCGTGTGGCCACGTCGGCTGCGGCAAGCTGTTCGGTGGCCCCGGCCAGGACGGCCAACGGGGTTTTCAGCTCATGCGAAACCCCATCCAGCAAAGCCCGATGCAGCTTGTCCGATTCGGCCAGGAGTTTCTCGCGTTCACTCACGGCGCGCAATGACTCCCGCTCCACAAACAGGGCGATCTGGCCGGCGAAGCTCCCGATCAGATCACGCTGGGCGAGCAGCAGGGTTTGGGTTGGCGGCACCCGCACCACCAGCACGCCAACCGTCTTGTCCTCGCGCACCAGCGGGACATGAAAACCTTCGGCACCGGGCAGCGTGTCGGTGAAACGGCCGGCATTTTTGCGGTTGCGCCAGACCCAGTCGGCGACCCCCAGCTCCTTCTCGCTCAGAGTGAAGGAGCCGGCAAAATGGGGCATCAGTCCGGAACCGCCATCCTCTCCCAGCAACAGTGCAGACTGGGCGGCGAACAGTTGGTCCGCCTGGCGCAGCGCCGCAAAGACCGCATCATCGAGCGTTCGCGCCGTGCTCAAGGCCTGGGTGAGATGCAGCAATGCGGTCGCCCGGTCTTCGCGGGTCCGCTCGTGGCGTTCCTGCGCGCGAATCCGGGCGGTCAGGTGGCCCGAAATCAAGGCCACCACCAGATAGGTGACGCACATCACGCCGTCCTCGAACTTGCCGATGTAAAAAGTGTAGAGCGGCGGGATGAACAGGAAATCCCAAAGCAGGGCGCTGAGCACGCCGGCGGCGATCACCGGACCGCGGCCGACCCGCAGGCTGAGCGCGATGACGGCAAGCAGGTATAACATGCCAATGGCCAGATAGCCGGTGAACGGCTGCAGAAACCAGAATCCGACCGTCAGTGCGGCCAGCACCCCGGCCACTTCGCCATATTCGCGGGCCGGGGAGTTTGCCACCGGACGCCAGCCCAGCCAGGTCATGGCTTTTTCAGCCGCCCGCTCGGCCGGAACGACATAAATGTCAATCGGCCCGCTGGTCCGCAGCAACCGGTCGACGAGGCTGCCACCGCGCAACAAGTCCAGCCAGCGCGGACTGCGCGACTGCCCGACCACGATCTGGGTGGCATTATGCTGGAGCGCGACGCGGACCAGCGCCGCGGCCACGTCATCATCATGCGTCACGACAATTTCCGCCCCCAGCTCACGGGCCAGCGCCAGATTCTGCTCCAACCGGCGCTGCCCCCCGGCATCGGGCGGCCGGGTTGATTCCACGCTTACCGCGATCCAGGCCGCCCCTTGCGCCGCCGCCATGCGGCGGGTCCACCGCACGAGCTGGGTGGATGACGGGCTGGAACCAACGGCAACCAGGAGACGTTCGCCGCTTCGCCAGACCGTTGAAACGAGGCCAACCCCGCGCAGCTCACGCAGGCGCTTGTCCACGCGTTCGGCCACGAAGCGCAGCGCGAGCTCACGCAGGGCGGTGAGATTAGTGTCCTTGAAAAAGTTCTCCGCAGCGGTGGCGGCCCGTTCGCCGAGATAGACCTTGCCCTCCGCCAGCCGCTCGCGCAGCGCCTCGGGCGTGAGGTCCACGAGCTCTATCTGGTCGGCTAAATCAAAGACGGAGTCGGACACGGTCTCATGCACAGGCGCACCGGTGATCTGGCGGACGGCGTCGGCGCGGCTCTCAATGTGCTGGACGTTGAGCGTGGTGAAGACGTCGATGCCCGCGTCGAGCAGCTCGACCACGTCCTGATAACGTTTCGGGTGGCGCGAGCCGGGGGCGTTGGTGTGCGCAAACTCGTCCACGAGCACGAGCTTCGGGTGGCGCGTGAGGATAGCCTCAAGGTCCATCTCGGTGACGCGAATGCCGTGGTGCTCGATCTCCTTGCGCGGCATGACGGGCAGGCCCGAGAGCAGAGCCTCGGTCTCCGCGCGCTGGTGCGTCTCGACGATGCCGATGACGAGATCGGTGCCGTCACGCAGCTCCTGCTGCGCCGCGCGGAGCATCGCGTAGGTCTTGCCCACGCCGGGGCACATGCCGAAGAAAACCTTCAACTGGCCACGCCGCGCGCGCGCCTCGTCGCGCTGAAGCGAGGCCAGCAGCGCGTCGGGATCAGGCCGGCTTTCAGACATGGCGAGGAGGCTGAACGCAGTCAGCCAAGAAGGCCAAGAAATAACGCTCCCATCAGCACCAGCCACAGGCCGGTTGCGACGAGCAAGGTTTTTGCCAGTTGCCGCCGGGCGCGGGCCGCGAGCGCCGGATCGGGCAGGAGCCAAGCATGATCCACCTCCCAGCGCGCGCCGTGAAAAGCCCCACGGCCCGCCAGCGGATGCCGGTAATATTCGTCGGGGATGAAGCCCTCGGCGGCGAGCTCGCGGATGAAGCTGATTTTGCGCCCTTCGGAAAGGGTGTTCCGCGACACGCGGACGACCACCGTGCCGGCCGATTCCTCCACCCTAACGTGCGTGTCGAGATTGGCCACGTAAAAATCGAAGCAGCGCGACTCGTTGGCGGGCTTCTTCATGGCGGGAGACATCGGCAAAATTTCAGCGGTTGGACGGGGCCGGCCCGGGCCAGAAGATGCGGGAGCCACCAGTGGGCCGGTGCGCGGGATCCATGAACCAGAGCACCACGGTCGCCAGAACGAGCACGAGCAGCACCACCCCAAAGATGATATGTTCACGGCTTGGCTTCATGGCGACAAGGCGGTCGGCCTGGCGGGACTTGGCGTCAGAGGCATGGCCAAGTCAGATGGGCGGCAGTTCAAGGCAATGAACAAGATGACCGCCGCCACCCACGCGAGGACGAAGAGGGGTTCGGCA
>CAIXIZ010000124.1 GCA_903919625.1 uncultured Verrucomicrobiota bacterium | reverse complement strand
CTCCTCCTGGCCGTAGTCCATTTTGTACGTCTTGGGCCATTCGGGCCACGGATTGTCGGCGGCACGCTCCAGGGGCGGTTGCGGCAAAATTTCAATCTGGGTGATGCTCCGGCAGCCATGCCGCATCGAGGTGCCAACGCAATCGGTGCCGGTGTCCCCGCCGCCGATGACGATGACGTCCTTGCCTTGGGCGCTGATGGGCGCGTGCTCCGCCCCGCCGTTCAGCACGGCCTTCGTGTTGGCGGTGAGAAACTCCATCGCGAAATGAACCCCCGGCAGGTTGCGCCCCTCCACCGGGAGATCGCGCGGCAACGTGGCCCCGGTGCAGATGACCGTGGCGTGGAATTCCTTGAGGAAATTCTGGGGTTCGACGTTTTCGCCGACGTTGGCGTTGCAGATGAACTTGATGCCCTCCTCCTCCATGAGCCTGATGCGGCGCAGGACGACCTCCTGCTTGTCAAGTTTCATGTTGGGAATGCCGTACATGAGCAGGCCGCCGGGGCGGTCCGCCCGTTCAAACACGGTCACGTTGTGGCCGGCGCTGTTCAGCTGGGCGGCCGCGGCAAGGCCGGCGGGGCCGGAGCCGATGATGGCGACCTTTTTCCCGGAGCGAACCGCCGGAGCCTGCGAGATGACCCAGCCTTCATCCCAGCCCCGGTCAATGATCGCCGCCTCAATGTTTTTGATGGTGACGGGCGGTTCGTTGATGCCGAGCACACACGAGCCCTCACACGGGGCCGGACATACCCGGCCGGTGAACTCGGGGAAATTATTCGTCTTATGCAGCCGCTCCAGGGCCTCCTGCCAGAGGCCACGGTAGACCAGGTCGTTCCACTCGGGAATGAGGTTGTGGATGGGGCAGCCGGCCGCCATGCCGCTCACCACTTTGCCGGTATGGC
The DNA here is from genome assembly GCA_903919625.1 of uncultured Verrucomicrobiota bacterium. GTDB lineage: Bacteria > Verrucomicrobiota > Verrucomicrobiia > Opitutales > Opitutaceae > CAIYUN01. The sequence goes on along the minus strand of CAIXIZ010000124.1, from coordinate 1,961 downwards.
AAAACGGCACCCCGCAATCCATGCAACGGGCCCCCTGATTGCGGAGATTTTTCTCCCCGAGATGCAGATGGAACTCCTGCCAGTCCCGCGTCCGTTCCAACGGGGGACGGTCGACGGGAAGCTCGCGCTGATATTCGATGAAGCCGGTGGGTTTGCCCATGTTGCGTGGATGCGGTCAGGTGATAAGTCAGTTGCCGCCCAGGCGGGAAAGGTCGCGGGCGTTTTCCTCGAAGGCGGCCATGATGGCCTCGTCACCGGTGAGCCCCTGCGCCTGCGCCCGGTCGATGCAGGCGAGCATGCGCTTGTAGTCGGTCGGCATGACCTTGACGAACTTCGGCACCATCTGCTCCCACGCGGCGAGCACCTGCCGGGCGCGGGCGCTCCGGGTATAGTCGAGGTGGCGCTCGATCAGGGCGCGCAGCGCGGCGATCTCCGCCGGGGCCTCGACTTTTTCCAGGCCGATGCCCTGCAGATTGACGTGGGCGGGGAAATCCCCGCGCTCGTCGAGCACATAGGCGATGCCGCCGCTCATGCCGGCGGCAAAATTGCGGCCCGTCGGACCCAGCACGACCACGCGGCCGCCGGTCATGTATTCGCAGCCGTTGTCGCCGACGCCCTCGACGACGGCGCTGACCCCGCTGTTGCGCACGGCGAAGCGCTCGCCGGCGCGGCCGCAGAGATACAGTTCGCCGGCGGTCGCGCCATAAAGCGCCACGTTGCCCGCGATGATGTTTTCCGCCGGCACGAAGGTGGCGGCGGCGGAGGGGTAGATGATGATCTTGCCGCCGGAGAGGCCTTTGCCCACATAGTCGTTGGCGTCGCCCTCGAGGGAGAAGGTCATGCCCGGCGGCATGAAGGCGCCGAAACTCTGGCCGGCGGAGCCCTTGAAGCGGATGCGGATGGTGTCCTCCGGCAGGCCGGCCGCACCATGCCGCCGGGTGATCTCGCTGCCGGTGATGGTGCCGACCACGCGATGGACGTTGCGGATGGGCAGCTCGGCGATGACTTTCTCGCGGCGCGCAATGGCGGGCTCACAGATTTTAAGGAGCGTCGTGACGTCAAGCGACTTGTCGAGGCCGTGGTCCTGCGGCATCTGGCAATAGCGGCCGACCTCGGGGCCGGCATCGGGCGAGTAAAGGATGTTGGAGAAATCCAGCCCCTTGGCCTTCCAATGCTCGACGGCCTTGCGGGGCTCGAGCCGGTCGGTCCGGCCGATCATCTCGGCGACGGTGCGGAAGCCGAGCGACGCCATCAGCTCGCGGGCCTCCTCGGCGACAAAGCGCATGAAGTTGACGACATGCTCGGGCTTGCCGGCAAACTTGGCGCGGAGCCGCGGATCCTGCGTGGCGACGCCCACGGGGCAGGTGTTGAGATGGCAGACGCGCATCATGATGCAGCCGGTCGCGACGAGCGGCGCGGTGGCGAAGCCAAATTCCTCGGCGCCGAGGAGCGCGGCCATGATGACATCGCGGCCGGTCTTGAGCTGGCCGTCGGTCTCGACCGCGATCCGGGAGCGCAGGTTGTTGAGCACGAGGGTCTGGTGGGTCTCGGCGAGGCCCAGCTCCCAGGGGAGGCCGGCGTGCCAGATGGAATTTTGCGGGGAGGCCCCCGTGCCGCCGTCATGGCCGGCGATGAGGACCACATCGGCGTGCGCCTTGGCGACGCCGGCGGCAATGGTGCCGACGCCAACCTCGGCCACGAGCTTGACACTGATGCGCGCGTGGCGGTTGGCGTTTTTGAGGTCGTGGATCAGCTCGGCCAGATCCTCGATGGAATAGATGTCGTGGTGCGGCGGCGGGGAGATGAGGCCGACCCCGGGCGTGGAATGCCGGGTCTTGGCCACCCAGGGATAAACCTTGGTGCCGGGCAGCTGGCCGCCCTCGCCGGGTTTGGCGCCCTGGGCCATCTTGATCTGGATCTCGCGCGCGCTCACGAGGTATTCGCTGGTGACCCCGAAACGG
>CAIXIZ010000123.1 GCA_903919625.1 uncultured Verrucomicrobiota bacterium | reverse complement strand
TTTCGCCGCCGTGACCGTCTTCGGTTCCGGCGCTTTCGCCTCCACCCAAACTGCGCCCGCGCCCGCGCCGGCCGGCGACGCGAAGCCGGCAGCCGGCACCGAGCCGAATCGCAAGCCGCCGCTCGCGTCTGCGCTCGTGTTTGATTTTGTCCGCGCGGGCCATGCCAATCTGCCCAAGGTAAAGCAAATGCTCGCGGACGAACCGATGCTCATCAACGCCATGTGGGACTGGGGCGCGGGCGATTGGGAAACAGCGCTCGGCGGAGCCTCCCACACGGGCCACCGTGAAGTCGCGCTGCACCTGCTCGACCGCGGTGCGCGCATCGATGCGTTTTGCGCGGCGATGCTGGGCGAGGTTGATCTCGTCACGGCGATCGTGCGTTTCAATCCCGCCAGCGCCAACGCCCGCGGCCCACATGGCTACATGCTCATGTATCACGCCGGTCACAGCGGCAAAGTTGCATTGGCGGAGGCGATCCGTCCGCATCTGACCAATTGCGCCCGTGATTTCAACCAGGCGCTGCTCAGCGCCACCGGGGCGGGGCATGCCGATCTCGTCGCCTACCTGCTTGACCACGGCGTGGACAACCCCAACGGCAAAAATATCCTTGGCGAAACCCCGCTGGACCGGGCCATCAAGGACGGCAACGAGAAGATCGCCAAGCTGCTCCGCGCCCACGGTGGGGTGACTTCGGGTTGAAGCCATGGGGCCGGCTCACGGCCCCTCGCATGCTGCACCACCCGGAGGTGATCGACGACGTGCGCAACGAAGCGGCAGACTGCGCGAAGCTGCCCCTTGCCGCAGTCAACCGGGCCGCCGCGCCACACTTCGGTTCAGGCCGGGCGGGTTCCGTGATCTGCCGGCCGGCGCCGTCTGTCCGGTGAACCCGGTCAAACGACCATGAAGCGGCCGGATCAGCCGGCACGTTGCGCAACCGACAGGGGGAAGGCGGCGACGGACTAGAGCGGTTTCAATAAAAGTATAGCCGGCTTTTGAGACCGTACGCCATCCTGCATTTCGCACCGGAAAAGTGTAACCTATTAGGTTACACGTTCTCAAAAGGCCCTCCGTCAGTAAAGTCGGAGTTTGACCAGTTCACCCAACGGAACGGCTCCAGTTCAATTTAAACCGCTCTAGACCCGGCAGATTTCGCGCAGGGCCGCAACATGCTCGTCAAAGTGGATCCGGCCTTTGGCGGTGGCGGCCACATAGGTGCGCGGCTTGCGATCGACGAATTTTTTTTCGGCCTTGATGTAGCCGGTCTCTTCCAGCGTCTGCAGGTGGGCTCCGAGATTGCCGTCGGTGAGGTCAAGCGACCGGCCCAGGCTGCGGAAATCGATTTGCGCGCGAGGGGGCAGGGCGCTGAGGGCGGACATGATGCGCAGGCGGGCGGGCGTGTGGATGACAAGGTCGATTGCGGGCATGGCATTATCTCCAAAATTTGCGGATGAACACGCCGGCCACGATCAGGGAGCCGCCGCCGGTGAACGCCATCCAAAGATAGAAGTAGTCCGCGACAAAATAGTAGCCGGCGAGGGTGGTGGCCGTGACCAGGAGTCCCAGCCAGAGGAAGAAACGGCCCAGCCACAGGCCCATGAGCACATAGCCGAACATGCAGACACTGGCGGAGAAGGCCGCCAGCTTGCGGCCAATGACCGGCGCATCGGCCGCCCATGTGACGGAATGGGACTGTTCCCAAGGAGCAAGCAGGGCGGCCCACAGGACCCCATAGCCGAGCAAAGCCAGCCAGGCCAGGCGGATGCGCCCCAGCCCGAGGCTGAGCCCCGTGATGGCACGCTGGCGGAACGGTCCGGCCAGCAGAAAAGAGCCGCCCAAGCCGATGCCATCGAGCCCCAGCCAGGACTGCAGCGCCGAGGCCGGGAAGAAATGGTTGGCGGAGAAGCCGATGACCCAGATGACGCCCCACAGGATCAACAGGGGCGTGGTGCAGCTCCAGGCGATGGTCTGGCGTGTCTGGGTGACGATCCGGCTGACTTCCGCGAGCGAGGCGCGGGCGTCTTCCGGGGTGACAGGATTGGCTGTGTTAGGTTTCATAGAGCACTCTGTATCGCAGAGTCTACTGCCGTCGTCAATGGAAATATTCCCGGCCTGCGCGGCGGGGCAACGAGCGCGCCTTCTCCTTCCAAACAGGCCGGCCGGGAAAGCCATTGTTCCACCGTGCGGTCCTCGGACCGAGCCGGGCCGCACGGCAGGCGGCCCCGAAAACACGCGTGCCGCCGCTCGACCGTGCTGACATCAACATCGCGGCGCCCGCGCGCTCGATCCGCGAAGGGCAATCATCTTCGCCAGACGGATGTTCCACCGTCATCCGCGCCCGCGCCTCTGCCTGGACTGGGCCGCCTGAGCTGAGTGCGCACAGGTACGCCCAAAATTCCAGATTGCAACGCCCGGGTCTGACCTTATCTTCCGTCGGCTTATGCGCCCGACCCTCCGCCTACCCCTTGCCCTTCTCGGTTTTGCCACCTGTTTGCTGAGCCAGCCTGTCTGGCTGAGCGA
>CAIXIZ010000122.1 GCA_903919625.1 uncultured Verrucomicrobiota bacterium | reverse complement strand
GGCACCGACGGAGCTGCAGCCGCGGGCCATAACAGGATAAGTGTAACCTAATAGGTTACACTTATCCTGGGGAATGGCAGGAAGCGGTACGGTCTCAAACGCCGGCGATACTTTTTTTAAACCGGCCTAGAGAAACAGCAGATGCAGCTCGGCCTGGGCGGAGGTGCGGGCGGCGGCCAGGTCGCGGACGTAAGTGAGGGCGTTTTCGTATTCGCGCTGGCGGCGCGGAGTGGCCCGACGGTCGGAGGGAAGCAGGGCAGGGCGGAGGTTGGTGACGAGCAACGTGGACTCGGCAAATGGCGCCAGCAGCTTTAAGCCGGTCATCAGCTCGGCGCGGGCAAAGAGCGGGGTGGCCGAGGTGACCGTGCGCGAGGCGTCCCAGTGAAAAAACCCCTGGCGCGGCTCGGCGGCAAAAAATTTGCCGAGCAGCGTGGCAGCGGCGGTATTGAAGGCGGCATCGTATTTCTCGGCAAACTCGGGGTGGGACTGCATCTGGGCCTCCAGCTCGGCGAGGCTGAAAGCGATGCCCTCCTTGATTTGTTGCGCCAGGTAGAGGTCGTTCCCGGTGACGCGGGCAAAGAGGGCGTTGATAAAGTGCAGCCGGTGGATCTCGTCGGGAGGAAGGGCGGGCATTTAAATGATAAATTTGACCACGGATTGCACGGATCGGCACGGATACGTTGCCGTTTTGCCAGCTGGCGTTGCAAGTGCAATTGTCCCCGTAGCGTGGAGTCCGTAAATCGTTGATTATAGGGAGTATTCTTGGAGAGCAGGTCAAAAAGCGGCGGGTAGGATTGCGCCTCATCCTACAGGAGTATCCCATCAGACCGGTGCTACCTATGCGACCGTGATTGGCTGGGAACAGCACGGGCGGAAGCCTTGGCTCGGAAACATCTTTTGCCCACGAATACAGCCTGTAAGAGGCGATTAGTGAGCGACGTTTTATTGCGGTAAATTACCGCTTTAGAGGTAATTAATTCTCATTTTAGAACGAAATGAGGTAATAGGCTCCTATTAAGTTAATATTTATCTCTTAAGCGGTAACATTTGTCGATAATCGCACAATTTTTCCTTGAAAAAGCCGTTTGAATTCATTAATTACTGCTAAAGCAGCAATGATCCCCTTAACTCAATTGATTCAAAGCCACCGGCAAAAAGCCGGACTGACCCAAGCCCGACTGGCGAAGCTCGCCGGGGTGGGCAAGACGGTCGTGTGGGATTTGGAGCACGGCAAGGAATCAGTCCAGTGGGACACCCTGCAGAAGATCTTTCGCGTGCTGAGCATCGCCGTCGAATGGCAAAGCCCGTTACTCCAGCGCGCAGCAGCAGCAGCGTCATCCTCGCCGCCGTCCTCGTCATCTCCGCATTCGCCGAGACGAAAGCGTTCACCATGAAGCGCGCCCACGTTTATCAGCAGGATCAGCTCGCTGGCCTGTTGGAGGAGCGGGGCGATGGAACTTATCGTTTCACCTATGACGTTGCGTTTCACGGCGAGCCGGTCTCGCTTACCATGCCGACGCGCAGGCGGGTATGGGACTTTCCGCGTTTCCCCGCGCCGTTCGAGGGTTTGCTGCCCGAGGGCGTCCAGCTCGATGGCCTGCTTCGGCTTCGCAAACTGGATCACAACGACCTTTTCAGCCAACTGCTCGCCGTGGGGCGTGATGTTGTCGGATCCCTGCGGATCGAGGCAGCCCCATGAGGTGTCTGATCACCAACGAACCTTGGGAAGGTCCGGGGCCTTATTCGCCGGCGGGCCTGCACCTTCTCGCTCCCCGTCTGCAGTCGTTGGCGCCGCTCCCCTACACCCGGAGCCAGTTGCTGGAGGAAGCGGCTGCGCGCGCGGGGAAGATGTCCATTCAAGGGATGCAGCCGAAAGTCAGCACACGGCTGCGCGTGACCGAGGGCCGCATGGAGATCGTAGACAGCGGCGGGAGGTATATCGTGAAGCCGCCTCATCTCATCTACGCGGAACTCCCGGAAAACGAGGCGCTCACCATGTCGCTTGCCGCCACCTTGGGCATTGAGGTTCCCGTGCATGGGCTGCTGCAAAACGGCGACCAAACCCATTCGTATTTTGTCCGCCGTTTCGATCGCGCGGGCTGGGGCCGGCTCCCCGTGGAAGATTTCGCGCAGTTGAGCGGCGCGAGCCGCGAAACGAAATATGACTCCAGCACGGAGCGGCTGATCGAAATCATCGGCCAATTCTGCACCTTTCCGGTCCTGGAAAGAATGAAGCTCCTCGACCGGCTGCTCTGTGCCTTTCTGACCGGTAACGAGGACATGCACCTCAAGAACTGGTCGCTCATCACGCGCGACGACAAGGTGCAGTTGTCGCCCGCTTACGACCTGCTGAATTCCACCATGGGCAATCCCCACAGCCGGGAGGAACTCGCGCTGCCGCTGCGCGGCAAAAAATCCAATCTCCGCGCGGATGATTTTTGGCGCTACCTGGCCGACGAGCGGCTTGGCCTCACCGCCGCGCTGATTGAGCAGACCCGCGCGCGCTTCGCGGCGGCGTGTGCCGGCTGGCCGGCCCGGATTGAAGCCAGTTTTCTCTCGGTCGAAATGAAGACCCGCTATCTTGCCCTGCTGGCGGAGCGACGTGAACGGCTCGAAGGCGGATGAGCCGTCGTTAAGTCAAACGAAGTCCACGGGGAAAGGCCCACGCTGAAAGATGACATGGACAGGACGCCGGCGCTCCAAATCATGGAGCGTCTTGTTGCCGCGAACATTAAGGCAAAACTCAAATACGAAACCCGGTGGAATTCTTACTCGGGCTTCAACAATTACTCAGTTTCGGTTTCGGCCAATGATTCCAAGCGGGCGCGAGAAATTCTCAACTCAACTTCCGCCACTGGTATCGAGGCAGACATGGAGCCGGAGGAGGGTGAGGTAGATGTCGAAACTGAGACAGACGATGGCATTTTCTCCTGTCCTCGCTGCGGGTGTGCCAAATGCCGGTATTTGGAGGGAAGCGATCTGCTTTTCAGCTTTTTGACTGCATTCACCTGCGGCTTGGGGCTGCTTATTTGGTTTATCTTCATCCGACCGGCAGGTCCAAGGCTGGAGTGCAAGTTGTGCAAGCATCGGTGGAGAGTCCGTCCGTGAAAACGGCGGTCGACTCGGCTGCTCCGGCACCGGCGTCACCGGCTCTCGCGCTCCGGCTTTTCGAGCGCGCTGATCTCGTCCACAAACCCGGTGACGTCGCGGAACTGCTTGTAGATGCTGGCGAAGCGGACGTAGGCGACCTGGTCCAGCTTGCGGAGGCGTTCCATCACGGCATCGCCGATGGCCCGCGAGGGAATCTGGTGGTCGTACTGGGCCTCGAGGATGTCGATCACATCCTCGACCAGCATCGAGATCTGCTCGGCGTCAACGGGGCGCTTGTGGCAGGCGGCGCGGGCGGCCCGCACAAGCTTTTCCCGGTCGAAGTCCTCGCGGCGGTTGTCGCGCTTGATGACCACGAGACCTTCGCGCACGAGCGTCTCCGTGGTGGTAAAGCGGTGGTTGCATTCCAGGCACTCGCGGCGGCGGCGGATGGTCGAGCCCTCCTTGCTGATGCGGGAGTCAATGACCTTGTCCTGGATGGAGGTGCATTTGGGGCAGCGCATGGATTCGGGTGAAAAGCGGAGAGAGATACTTAAACGGCGCAGCTGGGTGCGGGCATTACGGCTCAGTTAAGGGCGAGGAAATTCTCCAAGATTTTGATTCCGTTTTCAGTCGCGATGCTTTCGGGATGGAATTGCACCCCCCAGATGGGCAGCTCGCGGTGGCGCAGGCCCATGATTTCGCCTTCGGCCGTCTCGGCGGTGATGGCGAGACAGGCGGGCAGGGTGGCGCGCTCCACGAGCAGGGAGTGGTAGCGCGTGGCCGCAAAGCCCTGCGGCATCCCCTGAAAGACATCGGTATTTTTGTGGAGAATGGGCGAGGTCTTGCCGTGCATGAGACGGCCGGCCCGGACGACTTTCCCGCCAAAATAATGGCCGATGGACTGGTGCCCGAGACAGACGCCGAGAATGGGTTTTTTGCCGGCAAAGGCCCCGATGATGGCGAGGGAAACTCCGGCCTCAGCCGGGGAACAGGGACCGGGCGAAAGCAGCACGCGGTCGGGGTTGAGCGCCAGGGCCTCGTCCGGCGTGATCTCGTTGTTCCGGAAGACGCGCTGCGCCACGCCCAGCTGGCCGAAGCATTGGACGAGGTTGTAGGTGAAGGAGTCG
>CAIXIZ010000121.1 GCA_903919625.1 uncultured Verrucomicrobiota bacterium | reverse complement strand
GGCTCCACCAGGAGTGGTGCCCCGGCGCCTTTTCAAACTCGCGAAACGTGTCCACGAATCCCCGGCCCAGCAGCGCGGAAAAATTGCCCCGTTCCTCGTCGGTAAAGCCCGCGTTGCGCCGGTTGGTCTTCGGGTTGGTCAGGTCGAGCTCGGTGTGGGCCACATTCAGGTCGCCGCAAAACACCACGGGCTTCCCCTTTTTCTCCAGTTTTTTCAGGTGCTTGAGAAACGCCCCGTCCCATTCCTGGGTGCGATAATCCAGCCGCGTCAGCCCCCGCTGTGAGTTCGGCTGGTAGACATTGACGAGAAAAAAGTCCGCAAACTCCGCCGTAATAACCCGCCCCTCGGCGTCGTGTGCCGCGGCGCCGATGCCATTCGTCACCCCCACTGGCTTCACGCGGGTGAGCACCGCCGTGCCGCTGTAGCCTTTTTTGTCCGCGCTGTTCCACCATGCCGCGTAACCTTGCGGCCAGACGACATGCTGCACGTCGCCCGGATGGGCCTTGGTTTCCTGGAGGCAGATCACGTCGGCCCCGGCGGAGGCAAAATAGTCCATCGCACCCTTTTTCAGGGCGGCGCGGATGCCATTGACGTTCCAGGAAACCAGTTTCATGCGGCCCGTTGAACGCCACCGGGCCGTGCGGGGCAAACGGATTCGCCGCTCAGCGCCACGCGGTCAGGATCGCGCCCTGCAACGCGTACAGGGCAATCTCGTGGCCCAGATTGATCGCCAGCAGCCGGCACGGGCGCTTTTCCTTTTCCCACAGGGCGCCGTTGAACATCCGGGCGCCGACGACCAGCGCGCCAACCAGCGCGCCAAACTCGGCTCCGGGAACCGCGCCGCCGCCGGAGTGGCGGGCGGCCACCAGCAACGCCAGCCCCAAGGTGGACACGGCGGTGGCGCCAAACCCGGCCGCCATTTTGCCGCCCATTTTGCCTTTGGCCGCCGCGATGTCAGCCTCGGTCACTTTCATGTCGGCCATCCAAATCTTGCCGAAGAGGGCGGAATACCAGAGCCAGCCGAACATGAAACCGACGACAGCGGTCACCAGCACCGCGAGATAATTCAGGGACAGGAGCGTGTGGTACATAGGTGGGGGGATTGGGTTCACAGACTGGAGGCTCTGGCGGGAGAAATGAAGCCCGTTTTTGGCCTGGCTCCCTTTTCCCTCCTCTGCTTTCGGCTTTATCTTCCGGCATCCGCTTGCAGCCTTCCATCCTGACAACCTTCTTTTTTCCGCCATGTCCGCCTTCCCGCCCATTCCGCTCGGCCAACGCATCCCCGCCAGCCCGCACGCCGTCTCGTGCAGTCTGCCGACGATGCACGCTGTGCGTGGCTATGAGGAGAAGGATCCGGCAATCCTGCGCCAGCTCACGTCGGGCTATCCGCGCTTCGTGGTGCATCCCTTTGCGCGGCAGCTCGCAGCGCATTACGTTGCCACCACACCCGCCCTCGCCGGCCGCACGCTCTGGCTGACCACGTCGGAAAAAATGGCCCGGGACTTGGTGGCTCGCCTGGGCGATGCCAGCGGTGCGCAGCCTTTCAGCCAGGATGGTTTGCCCGGTGTTTCACATCCCCCATCGCCCGACCTGTACTCCCGCGCGAAGCTTTATCTGCAAAATATCGGCGGTTATCTCTCCTCCCGTGCGGCGGAGGATGCCCTGGTGTGCCTCGGTCTCCGTCCGGGGGTGTATGCCGAGGAAACTTTCCCGGGGGACACCGCCGCCTGTGGTGCCGAAGTCCGCCGCCACCTCCGCCTTGCGATCCCTGGGGTCACCGACGCCGATCTGCTCCTGACCAACTGCGGAACGAGTGCCATTTATGCCGCGTTTCGGGCGGTGAGCGCATTGCAGGCCGCGCGTGGCCGCACCGTCTGGCTCCAACTGGGCTGGCTCTACCTCGACAGCATCGCCATCCTGCAAAAATTCACGGCCTCGCCCGCCGACTACGTTTATATCCGGGACGTCTTCGACCTGGATGCACTGGCGCGCATCTTCGCCGCGCATGGTACGCGTATCGCCGGCGTCATTGCCGAAGTGCCGACCAATCCGCTCATCCAGACGCCGGATTTGCCCGCGCTCGCCGCGCTCTGCCGTCGCCATGGGGCACGCCTGCTCGTGGACCCTTCCATCTCCTCGGCGTGGAATCTCGACTTGCTGCCGCATGCCGATGTCATCGTCACCAGCCTCACCAAATATACCGCCAGCGACGGCGATGTCCTCGCCGGCCTCGCCGCCGTCAACCCCACCGGTCCCGACGCCGCCGAGCTCCGGGTCCGGATCGCCGCCGAGGCCGAGCCGCTGCATCCCCGGGATCTCGCCCGTCTCGCGGCGCAAATTGGCCGCACAGCGGACGTCCTCACCCAAATCCATGCCGGCACCGCACGGGTGGCGGTGTTTCTGGAGAATCACCCCGCGGTCAAAGACGTGTTTTGGGCGCTCTCGCCCGCTTCCCGGGAAAACTACCTCCGCCTGGCGCGCGCCCCCGACTCCACCGGCGGCATGATCACCTTCACCCTGCGCGAGATTGGCGCACTGGACAACTTCTACGACCGGCTGCGCCTGCCCAAGGGGCCGAGCTTCGGCATGACGACAACGCTCATCTGCCCATTCATGTACCTCGCGCACTATGACCTTGTGACGACCCCCGCAGGCCTCGCTGAGCTCGCCGCCAGCAAGCTCGATCCCGACCTCCTGCGTCTTTGCGTCGGCACCGAACCTCCGGAGGATATCATCGCCGCCCTCGCCGAAGCGCTGGCTTGATCGGATGGAGTTAGGGCAGGTATCAAACGAGCCTGGTGATCCCGTTAATTGGCCAGTACCGGCGAATTCATCGCATTGACGCCAAATCAGAGGCAGCGTCTGCAACTGAACCCAAGGGGTCATTCGGGTCAGCGACCCCGGCTACAACGGGCAACATCGGCTGAGCGCTGTCACATAGTGCTGCATCAGGTGGAACCGGTTGTCCCGAACCGGTTCAGCGTGTTGAGGACAACACGCTCGACCTTCGAACCTGGCTGCAAAAACAACCTATGCCGTGAGTTTCCACATAGTGCTGCACCAGGTGAAACCGGTTGTCCCAACCGGTTCAGCGTGTTGAGGACAACACGCTCCACCTTACCTCCCGCGCATGGCGGTGGCGAGCTGGTCCTTGAAATCCCGCTCGCTGCGGCGGGTGTTGCGCTTGAGCTTCTTGGTCACCCGTTGGAGCTGGTTCAGATCGACCGTCAGTCCGGCATTGGCTAGCGTCAGCCGGGCCACGGTCGCGTTGGCCACGCGCAGCAGCTCGGTGAGCTCAACCAGTCCAGGGTTTGTCATGCGTCCTGCATGCGCCCTTAAAACTCCAATAGCCATCCCTATCTCCCGGCTGGTGCAGGATGGGGCACCAGGCCGGCCCCGGATCCAGCCATCAACCCGCGTACGCAAAATCGATGAAACCGCGTTCCACGTCAGTGCGGAGAAGTTTCACCCGGAGGCTGTCGCCCACCCTGAGCCGTCCGGCCCCGCCGACCAGCTTGCCCTCCACGGGCGGACGCGACACGCGCACCCAGACCCCCTGGTCGGTCACGCCGGTCACAATGGAGTCGAACAGCTCGCCCATCCTGCCCGCCAGCAGCAGGGCGGCGGCGGATTTGCCGACGGTCCGCTCGACCTTTTTTGCGGCGTCTTCCTGTTCGGTGCAGTGGCGGGCGAGCGCGGCCAGCTCGTCATTGGCATAGGGCGGCGGGCGGCCGGCGAGCGCGGCCTTGAGCAGGCGCTGGGTGATCAGGTCGGGGTAGCGCCGGTTGGGTGCGGTCGAGTGCGAATAATCGCGCACTGCCAGCCCGAAGTGACCGGGCGAATGGCCGCCCGGAACCTCCAGCACATATTCGCCCGCCCCCATCAGCTTGATGACGCTGAGCGAGAGGTCGGGGAACCGGAGCGGGTCGGCGGCCTTGGCCGCGACGAGAAACTTTTCCAGCGCGGCCGCATCGGGTTCGCGGGGCAGTTCGGTGCCGCGGGCGGCGGCCAGCTCGACGATGCGGTCCCAGTGCGTGGGTGTGCGGACGACCCGGCGCAGGGAGGGAAACTTGTGCGCGGCGAGAAACTGCGCCGCGATGCCGTTGGCCGCGATCATCAGATCCTCAATCAGCTCCTTTGCCGGATTCTTGCCGTCCGCCGCCAGATCCCGCAGCACCTCCCCTTCAAAGACCGGGCGGGCCTGGATGGTCTCAAGGTCGAGCGCACCACGGGTGTGGCGGAGCGATTTCAGCCGGAGGGCGATGCGCAGCTGCAGCCGGAGATTTTCGTCCAGCCCTTTCACCGGGGCGATGGCGGGCGGCATCGGGGCCGTCCCGTCAAACCAGGCGGCGAGGCTGTTGTAGGCGAGCTTGGCATGGTTATGCACCACCGCCTCATAGATGTCGGATTTGACCGGCAGGCAGTCGTCATCGAAGACCATTTCGACGACGAGTGCGCGGCGGTCGGCCCCGTCATTGAGCGAAGTCAGGTTGGTCGAGAGTTTCTCCGGCAGCATCGGGAAAATCTGTCCCGCCGTGTAGACCGAGGTGGTGTTTTGCCGCGCGTGTTCGTCGAGCGCCGTGCGTGGGGCGACCAGCGACGCCACATCGGCGACGGCCACCAGCATCCGGGTCATGTCACCGGGCAGCTCCTCCGCGACTGAAAGCTGGTCAAGGTCGCGGGAGTCATCGTTGTCGATGGAACACCAGGGCAGCGCCCGCAGGTCCCGCACCGCCGCCCCCGGGCCCGTGGTCGGCGCCGGCCCGCGGATGGCGGCCAGTTCGGCGACCGCCGCCGGAGAGAATTCTGGCGCCAGCCCGCGCTCGGCCATGACCCGGCGGGCGATGCGTTGCAACCGGGCACGGTCTGGGGAACGGGAGGGAGGGTTGTTCATGGGGCACGAAAAGTTGAACGCGACCGCACGCCCCGGTGCAAGCCGAAGGACTGTGACTGTACTTGAAATGCAGCGCCACCGGCAGCCGGCCCGGCATCGGAGGTGCAGCGAGATTTGGCGGCAACCCAGGTTGGAACGGTTTAAGGCTGCTTTGTCCGCGCCCCTTCGCGTAATCGGCGGGATACTCCCGTGGAAAAATCCTGCACGCTCGCCGTCAAGGCCATCCCCCATGCCCCGCGCGATGCCCTCGCGGGCTGGCTGGGCGACGCGCTCAAGGTCAAGGTGCATGCCCCGGCGCTGGAAGGTCGCGCCAACGCACAGCTTTGCGCCTTTCTCGCCGACACGCTTACCCTCCCCCGCCGTGCCGTCACACTCGTGCGCGGCGACAAATCCCGGCAGAAACTGGTGCGCATCACCGGGCTGACGCTGGCCGAGGTGCGCGCCCGGCTGCCGGGGTGAGGGAACAATTTTACTTTGCAGCGTACCATCAGTCCACCATGTTCCGCCT
>CAIXIZ010000120.1 GCA_903919625.1 uncultured Verrucomicrobiota bacterium | reverse complement strand
GGGCTGATCTCGTCGGTCACCGAACCGTTCTGCCGCGACTGCCACCGGGCCCGGCTCTCGGCCGACGGGAAAATCTACACCTGCCTGTTCACCGCCCTGGGCTGGGACCTGCTGGGCGCGCTGCGCGCCGGTGCCGACGACACCGGGCTGCGCGCCTATCTCGCCCGCGTCTGGGGCGGCCGGCTCGACCGTTACAGCGACGAACGTGCCGAACTGCTCGCCCGCGGCGAGCTGCGCCCGAAGGTCGAGATGAGCTACATCGGCGGGTGAAGGGCGGGCTTTCCTGCTGTAGGCCAGCTCGCTGAGCTGGCTTGGGTGGCGGCGCCGGGTCGGCGACCCGGCCGGCATCGGCACCTCCCAGTCTACGCCACCACCGGCAGCCGCTCAATCCGCACCCGGCGCAGGCGCTCGGCGCTGACATCCTCGGCGGTCACCTTCAGGTCGCCCACCGTCACGCTTTCCCCGCGCCGCGGCTCACGGCCAAACTGGCGCAGCGTCCACACGCTCACATTTTCCCGCGGCTGCCACTCGAAGGTCCAGCCGGTCTCGGCCTGCAGCTCCCGCATGGTGAACCGGCCGCTCACGACAATGGCGTTCTCCGTGTGCTCAAACACCGGGCCTTTCTCGATGTCGAACTCGTCGCGGATGTCGCCCACGATTTCCTCCAGCACATCCTCCAGGCTCACCAGGCCGGCGGTCCGGCCCTCCGCATCGAGCACGAGGGCGAGATGCCGGCGCGAGGAGCGAAACAGCTCCAGCATGGCGTGAATCGGGGTCTTGAGGGTGAAGGTGAGCGGCGGCCGCATGAGCGGCGCAAACGGGGCGTCGGGCCCGAGGGCCTGGATCTGCCACAGCCACTCGCGCACGAGCAGCAGGCCCTCGATGTGGTCCAGGTCTCCGCGGCACACCGGGAAACGGCTCAGGCCGCTGGTCTGGGCGATGCGGAGATTTTCCGGGAGCGGGCGGTCGAGCCACAGCGCGACAATCTGGTCGCGCGGCCGCATGATCTGCTGCGCCTGGGTGTCGCGCAGCCGGAGGGAGCGCACCATGAGGCGGTTGATGAGCGCGTCGCCGGGATGCGCGTGGCGTGCATGGCTGAACACATATTCCAACTCCTCGGCGCTGGGCGGCTGTTCGCCCGCGACCGGTTCGAGGCCGAGCCAGGAGAGCAGGGTGCTGGCCGCGCGGTTGAGCAGCCAGATGAAGGGGAAGAAAACATAATAGAACCCGACCAGCGGCCCCCCGGCGAGCAGCGTGATGCGCTTGGGCCGCTGGAGCGCGACCCATTTGGGGGCGAGCTCGCCCAGGACGATGTGCAGGAACGTGATCAGCCCGAAGGCCGCCAGAAAGGCGAGCGACGACACCGTGGACGGGTTGGTGATGCCGCACCACGCGAGCAGGGGTTCGAGCCGGTGGGCGGCAAACGGCTCGCCCACCCAGCCGAGCCCGAGGCTGGCGAGGGTGACCCCCAGCTGCGTGGCCGAGAGCGTGGCATTCAGGTTCCGCAGGGCGCGCAAGGCCAGCTGCACCCGCCAGCCGCCGGTGCGGGCCATCGGCTGCAGCTGGCTCACGCGCATCCGCACCAGCGCAAACTCGGCGGCGACAAAAAAGCCGTTGGCCAGCACGAGCGCGATGATGGCGAGCGACCCGCCCAGAATGCTGAGGAAATTGTGCATGTCGTTGGCCGCCCCATGTCAGCGCACCGCCGCCCGCAAAGCAAGCCGCGCCGGGCCGGCCGCTTCTGATTTAACATGGCTGAGCTCAATCTGCCCGGACTGCCGCCCCTCTGTTTTGGTTTTCGATCTGTAATCTCAAATCTCCCCGTTTGCCTTGATCGGTCCCGGTCCTCCGCCTTCCGTCCGCTGCCTGCTGGCCTCGCCCCTTCCCCAGTTCCCGCTCGCCCCGCGAACAACCTGTGGGCAACCTGGTAAAAATTTCCGGCAACTTCCGTTTGCCATTTTTCCGACTCGCGCGAACCTCCGCGCATGACCGCACCATGCAAGACCCCTTTACCGGCAGGCCGACCTGCGTCCAAGGCCGGCGCCTCCCCGGCCCGGCCGAGCGCGTCGCTCTTCAAGACGATCACGAGCGACGACTGGCGGCGCTCGCTCGCCTCGGCGCGGCGGCAGCCCAATGCGGTCTCCGTGCAGATTCAGACCGTGATCTCGTCCTCCTCGCCGAGGACGAAGTAAGCCTGCTGGAAGGCACCGGAGGGGACTGGGCCGAGCTGGGCGGCGCCATCCGCAGTTTCCGGGCGCTGCTGCCCTTGCGGACGCTCGACGAGCTCGGTTTCGACGCCACGGCCGAAAATCCCCTGGAGGAGCCCAACGTCCGCCTGCGCCGCATCGGCGGTGGCGTCGAGGCCTGGGCCTTCGCCGCGCCGGAGGACGGCGGCTCCGTCTATAAGTTTTATCTGCCGCGCGAGGAGAACAGCATTGGCAGCGTGTTTGGCTTTCGCCCCGGCGACGAGACCGTCCTGCTCGCCGAGGCCCGGCTGGGTGATTACCGGGCCTTGCTGGAAAAAATCCTGCTCATCCACGCGCTGGGCGGCATGGCCACCGAGCTTGTTGCGGTGACACCCGAAGGCATCGTCGTCGCCAAGCAGGTGCTCGGCGAACCGCTGCCCCAGGGCGACGACACTTCGCAGCTGCTGCCGCAGGGACTGGTGGAAATTCCCTCCCGCTTCCTGCGGGCCAACCGGGATCATCCGCGGCTGTTTTTTCTCGGATTCGCCGGCCACCCGGCCCGCGCCTGGCTCGTGGCCGACCTCCACGCGCGCAACTTTGTGCGCGGCGCGGACGGAGCCCTGCATGTCATCGACATCGTCGCCGCGCCCTGGCCTGACCCGCCTGGCGGTCCGCTCATCGCCGACTGGATCAGCCGGGTGCGCGCCAATCCGCACGCCGGCATGCTGGGCGCGGTGGCGGATGCTGAATTGTAGGCGTTGGGCAGGTTGGGCTTTGCGGTTGCCCTGACGCAATCATCTGTATGATCGTCAACTGTGCTCCTTGCCATCATCTTCTCATGAATAGCACCGCGCTCTATGTGTTTTAGCCTTCATGCCGATCACATTCGCCCATCTTCCATTCGTTGTCCTTTTTATTCTGATGGTCGCGGCTCCATCAGGCTTATCCTATCTTTTGTTGATTGCTCCCGCAACACGACCAAAAGGTAAAAGACTCTGGTGGGGGTCTTTCGTTGCCGGCCTTGGTATCATCGCATATCAATTGGCCTACGTTCCCGTTATGCTGCTCGGCCTCCTCTTTTTTATGGCAGTGGACCTCTCCATTAGTTTTTTGAGCGGTGATAAATTGGAGTCCCATGGTGGGCTTATCCTGTTTCTGCTCTTTTATGTGTTTTGGTTTTTTGTCCTCCTGTGGGGCTACATCTCTGGCTTCAAAGTCGGCTGGCGATTAGCCCAGGGGCTTACGTTTTACCAGAGTGTGCAGGTTGATTATCTCTACCGCATAAGCCGGTGCTTTTTCCGCTGGATCACGACCTTTAGGAGTAAGTGAACGGGTTGTCACGATATGAGATATATCATCTACCCACACTTTCGATTGGGGCTTTAAACCCCCGTTTTTCCTCTTTTGACTGCCGCCGTGACGGAATTTCTCCAGCAGCGCGTCAACGGCCTCGCCCTCGGTGCGATCTACGCGCTCATCGCCCTGGGCTATACGATGGTCTACGGGGTGTTGCGGTTCATCAACTTCGCCCACTCCGAGGTTTTCATGGTGGGTGCGATGATTGGGTGGAAGCTCGGCCAGTACCTGCCGTCCGGCACGCTGTGGGGCGGGCTCGTCGTGCTCGCCGGTGCCATGGCGGGTTGCGCGCTGCTCGGGGTCACGATTGAGCGGCTGGTCTACCGCCCGCTGCGCGGCACGTCCACCCTCAACGTCCTCATCACGGCCATCGGGGTTTCGTTGCTGCTCCAGTCGTCGTTCCAGCACCCGCGGGTGTTTGGCGCGACGCCGCAGTTGTTTCCGGCCGTGTTTCCGGCCAAAAACCTCCAGTTTGGCGGCCTGGCGGTGTCGAGCAACCAGCTCGTGGTCATCCTCGTGGCGGCGTTGCTGATCATCGTGCTGCAGTTGATTGTGTTTCGCACCCGCCTGGGCATGGCCATGCGGGCGGTGGCGCTCAACCCTGCGGCCGCGCAGCTCATGGGCGTGAACATCAACGCCGTCATCGCCTTCACTTTTGCGCTGGGCTCGGCGCTGGCGGGTGCCGCCGGGGTGCTCTACGCGCTCAATTATCCCTCGGTCGAGCCGCTCATGGGAGTGATGCCCGGGCTCAAGGCCTTCGTGGCGGCGGTGCTCGGCGGCATCGGCAGCATCCCCGGCGCGGCGCTCGGCGGGCTTGTCCTGGGCACCGTCGAGACGCTGGTCGGTGGCAGCGCGCTGTTTTCAACCTACAAGGACGCCATCGCGTTCGCCGTCCTGATCTTCATTCTCCTCTGCCGCCCCACCGGCCTCCTTGGCCGCGCCGTCCCGGAAAAAGTCTGACGCATATTTCTCCGTGGAATCCAAAATCGTAATTCTAAAATCGAAAATCCCCGGGCCTCATCTCGCCCTGTTCACCGCGCTGCTCGCCGCCGGTGGCCTCGCGTATTTCTCGGATCACCTCGACCCCTATCATCTCGACGTTTTGACCACCATCGGGATCAACGTCATTCTTGCCGTCTCGCTGAATCTCGTCAACGGCCACACGGGACAGTTCTCACTCGGCCACGCCGGGTTTATGTCGGTCGGGGCGTATCTGTCCGCGGCGGTGACGCTCAATCTGGCCCCAAAACTGTTTGGCGAGAATGGTGGCGGGGTGCTTGCGACCGGTGTCCTGTTTCTTTCCGCGTTGTTGGTGGGCGGACTGGCCGCCGCGCTGGCCGGATTGCTGGTGGGCATACCATCGCTGCGGCTCAAGGGCGACTATCTGGCGATTGTCACGCTCGGCTTCGGACAGATCATCGTGGTGATCTTCCAAAACATCGAGGCGCTCGGCGGCGCGCTGGGCCTGAACGGCATTCCGCCCTATACCACGGTATTCTGGGTGCTGGCGTTTGCGGCCCTGACCGTGTTCACGGTCGGCTGCCTGGTGCGCTCCACCTACGGCCGGGGCTTTCTTGCGGTGCGGGACGATGAGATTGCCGCCGCCGCCATCGGGCTGGATACCACACGTTACAAGACCGTGGCGTTTGTCGTCGGGGCGTTTTTTGCCGGCATCGCCGGCGGGCTGTATGCCCATTTCCGGCTCACCATCACGCCGGGCGGTTTCGATTTCAGCAAGAGCATCGAGATCGTCGTGATGGTCATCCTGGGCGGCATGGGCAACACCCTGGGCGTCATCCTGGCCGCCGTCCTGCTTACGCTGCTGCCCGAGGTGCTGCGCCCGGTGGCCGAGTACCGGATGATCCTCTATTCGTTTTTGCTCATCGTGCTCATGCTCGTCCGCCCGCAGGGACTGTTCAATTTCCACCTCCGCAAAACCCAGCCTTGATGCCCCGTTGCCGTCGCGTGGAATTCCAAAATCCAAACTCCAAAATCAAAAATCCCGGGCCGCTCCTGCGGCTCGCCGGGGTCACGCTCCGTTTCGGCGGCCTCACGGCCGTCAGCGAAGTGGATCTGGCCATCGCGGAGGGGGGGCTGGTCGGCCTCATCGGCCCCAATGGCGCCGGCAAGACCACCCTGTTCAACCTCATCACGGGCGTCTACCCGCCGGCTGCCGGCGCCCTGAGCTTTGCCGGCCGGCCGCTCACGGGGCTGCGTCCGCACCGGATCGCCGCCCTCGGCATTGCGCGCACGTTTCAAAACATCCGCCTCTTCGGCAGTCTGAGCGTGCTCGACCAGGTGCGGGTCGCCGGCAACCTCCATCGCGCCACCTCGCCCGTGCAGACCCTCGTCCGCCTCGCCGCCTTTCGCGCCGACGAAACCGCAATTTTGCACCGCGGTGAAGCCTTGTTGGAGATGTTCAATCTCCTGCGTTTCCGCGACCAGCCCGCGCGCAGCCTGCCCTATGGCGACCAGCGCCGGCTCGAAATTGTGCGGGCGTTGGCCACGCGCCCGCGCCTGCTCCTGCTGGACGAGCCCGCGGCCGGCATGAACCCCGCCGAGAAACAGGCGCTCATCGCGCTCATCCGCCAGATTCACGCGCAGTTCAGCCTCACCATCCTCCTCGTCGACCACTCGATGAAGGTCGTGATGGGCCTGTGCGAGCGCGTCGCCGTGCTCGACCACGGGGTGAAGATTGCCGAGGGCACCCCGGCCGAGATCCAAAACGACCCCAAGGTCATCGAGGCCTATCTGGGCGAAAACCACACCCAGGCCATCACCCACCACTGAATCATATTTTGGATT
Source organism: uncultured Verrucomicrobiota bacterium (assembly GCA_903919625.1). Taxonomy (GTDB): domain Bacteria; phylum Verrucomicrobiota; class Verrucomicrobiia; order Opitutales; family Opitutaceae; genus CAIYUN01. Next base: position 2,717 of record CAIXIZ010000120.1, on the reverse strand, counting down.
TTAGAATTACGATTTTGGATTGCCAGCCCTGCCCAACCATCATCTGCCGAAGCGAATCGAAAATCCAAATTCCAAAATCGAAAACCAGCATGCTCCAGGTCTCCCATCTCTCCGTCGCCTATGGCGCGATCCACGCCGTGGACGGCGTGTCGTTTGCCGTGCCGGCGGGCGGAATTGTCACCCTCATCGGGGGCAACGGGGCGGGCAAGACCACCACCCTGCGCGCGCTCTCCGGTCTGCTGCGGGCGCGCGGTGGCAGCGTCATGTTTGACGGTGCCGACATCACCCGCCTGCCGCCGCATGAGATTGTCGCCCGGGGACTAGGCCATGTGCCCGAAGGGCGGATGATTTTCGCCAACCTCACCGTGGACGAAAACCTCGCGATGGGGGCGTATCTCCAGCGGGACAAGGCCCGCGTTGCCGCCAACCGCGACTATGTTTACGGCGTTTTTCCGCGTCTGGCTGAGCGCCTGCGCCAGTCCGCCGGCACCTTGTCCGGGGGTGAGCAGCAGATGCTGGCCATCGGGCGCGCGCTCATGGGCAATCCGAAGTTTCTCATGCTCGACGAACCCTCGCTCGGCCTGGCCCCGCGGCTGGTCGGGACGATTTTCGAAAAAATCCAGGAGATCAACCGCCGTCACGGCCTCACCATCCTGCTGGTCGAGCAAAACGCGCGGCTGGCCTTGGAGGTTTCGTCGCACGCCTACGTGCTGGAGACCGGCCAGGTTGCAATGTCCGGCCCCAGCGCCGAACTCCGCACCGACCCGCGCCTCAAGGCCGCCTATCTCGGCGGGTGAGTCGCCATAGCGCTCGTAGCGCAGGCGCAGCCGGCACAAAGGCAACGCATCCGTGTCCATCCGTGCTATCCGTGGTTAAAATTGCCTTAAAATCACTGATCAGAGGCTTTCAACCATGAAGCGCATGGAGGATTTTATTTCGGAATGCGATTACGGATTGGGCCAGACTTCTTACCTCTGAAATCTTAAATCTGATCTCTGAAATCTGACCTCTGGCCTCCGCCCTCTGCCTCCTGTTCCCCTATCCGTGCTCATCCGTGCTATCCGTGGTTAAAATTGCCTTAGAATCATTTGCCAGAGGTATTCAACCATGAAGCGCATGATGGACATGCCGGATATTTCGGAATGCAGATTAAGGATTGGGCCAGACTTCCTACCTCTTAAATCTTAAATCTGAAATCTGACGTCTGACTTCTGACCTCTGGCCTCTGACTTCCGGCTTCCGGCCTCCGGCCTCTGCCCTCTGTTCCCCAAATCCGTGTCCATCCGTGTAATCCGTGGTAAAATTCATCCACGGAACTTCCATGAATGAACGCCAGCCCGGTTTGCCGCCCGTTCACCCCGCCGCCGTCCGCACCGCTGCGGCCAGCCTGCCCTCGGCCTCGGCGAGCGGGAGCTTGAGCACATCCTTGCTCGTGCGCGCCTTCAGCTCGACGATGCCTTCCTTCAGCCCCTTGCCGCCAATGGTCACGCGCAGCGGCAGGCCGATCAGGTCGGCATCCTTAAATTTCACCCCGGGCCGTTCGGCCCGGTCGTCGATGAGCACGTCGGCCCCGGCCACCTCGGCGGCGGCGGCCAGTTTGTTCGCCAGGTCCATCGCCTCGGGCAGTTGTGGGTCGAGCACGCAGATAAGCACCTGGAACGGTGCCACCGCCCAGGGCCAGACAATGCCGTCGGCATCATGGCTCTGCTCGATGATGGCCTGCAGCGTGCGGCCGATGCCAATCCCGTAGCAGCCCATGACCATGGGGTGCGACTGCTTCTGGTCGTCGGTGAAGACCGCGTTGTATTTTTCGGAGTATTTGGTGCCGAGCTTGAAGATATGGCCGACCTCGATGCCGCGGCGCACCTGCAGGGGCTGACCCGACAGCGGGCAGGGCTCGCCGGGACGCACGCGGCGGAAATCGCCAAAACGGGTGATCGCCAGGTCGCGGGTGACATTGACCTGGCGCAGGTGAAAGCCGTCTTTGTTCGCTCCTGTCACTCCATTGCCAATCAGCCGGATGGCATGGTCGGCGAAGATGCCGGCGAGCGCGTCGGGATTTTTAATCGTGCCGCGCACCGCGCCGAGGCTGCCGGGCTTTGCGCCCATGACCGGTTCAATTTCATCCGGCGTCGCCGGGCGGAACAGCGTGAAGCCGAGCGCGCCCAGCTTCGCCTCCTCCAGCTCGTCGCTGCCGCGCAGGATGACCAGGAACGGCTTCCCGTCGCCCATGTACACGAGCGTTTTGAACTGCGCCCCTGCCGCCACTCCGTAGGGCGCGGCTTCCAGCGCCGCGATGGTTACGATCCCGGGCGTGGGAAACTCCTCGGTGGCTCCTGCCGGCGCGGCATCCGCCAGATCTTTTGGCACGAGCGCGCTGGTGGCCTTCTCGCGGTTGGCCGCGTAGCCGCTCGCTTCGCAGTAAATCACATCGTCATCGCCCACCTCGGCGGGCACCATGAACTCGTGGGAAAAGCTCCCGCCCATCACCCCGGTGTCGGCTTCGACCGCGATGGCATGGGCGCCGATGCGGCGGAAAAACGCCTCATACGCGGCCTTCATTTTTCCATAGCTGGCGATGGCGTGGGCGTCGTCCACGTCGAACGAGTAGGCGTCCATCATCACAAACTCCCGCGCGCGCATGAGACCGTAGCGGGGACGGATCTCGTTGCGGAACTTGGTCGCGATCTGGTAGAAATTCTTCGGCAGGTCGCGGT
>CAIXIZ010000119.1 GCA_903919625.1 uncultured Verrucomicrobiota bacterium | reverse complement strand
GGACCAGGGCCTGGGCCAGCCCAATGCGCTGGAGCATGCCTTTGGAGTAGGTGCCGACCCGGCGCGAGGCGGCTTCGGTGAGACCGACCCAGTCGATGACCTCGCGGATGCGGGTGTCGAGCTGGCGGCGCGGCACACCGCACACCCGGGCATAAAAACGCACCAGTTCCTTCCCGCTCAAATGGCGGTAAAAATAGGGTGCTTCGGGAAGATAACCCACGTTGTGCCGGGCTTCGACACGTCCGCAGGAGACACCAAAGACCCGGCCCTCGCCGGCCGTCGGTTCGAGCAGGCCGAGGATGATTTTGATGGTGGTGCTTTTGCCGGAGCCATTTGGACCGATTAGCCCGAAGACCACACCCGCCGGAATTTCCAGATTCAGGCTGTCCACGGCGCGCAGTTTCTGCCCGCGCAGTCCGACCGAAAAATCCTTGGTTAGCCCACACAGTTCAATCGCGGCGACCGGATGCCGCGGATCCGTAGGCGGGGCCGACGGTGGGGTGGAGGGGAGGCTCATAGGATGGAGAAATTTTGGAATTGGGCGGTCCGGGTTGCGGTCACGCGCTCGGTCTTGCGGATAAAGCCGTGCATGCGTTCCTCAACCGCGGCGACAAAGGCACCCACCTCATCGGCCGTGCCCTCGACCTCGAGCCGAACCCGGCCGTCGGGCAGGTTGGCGACCAGCCCGGCGACCTCAAACTCTTTCGCCACCTGCATCGCGGCATAGCGGAAGCCCACTCCCTGGACGCGGCCGGAAAAACGGATGGTTTCGTGATGCACTTCGGGCATGGCGGAAAGTTATGGCGTCACGTGGGCGCGGCAAACTGCAAGACGGGGCGGAATGGTGTCCGGGCCCGGGTCATAACATCGGCAGATGCGGCTCGACCTCGGCGGCATAGTCGACGCCGGGCAGTCCGAAGCCGAAGAGCTGAAGAAACTCGGTGCGATAACCGGCGATATCGGTGAGGGCCGCGAGGCTTTCGGTGGTAACCTGCGGCCAGATTGTGGCGACCTCCGACTGCACATCGGAACGCATTTCCCAGTCATCCAGCCGCACGCGGCCGGCATCATCAAAGGTGAGCGGCCGGTCATTATACATCTGCGTGGCAAAGAGACGCTGCAGCTGCTCGATGCAGCCTTCATGCGTCCCATGGGCTTTCATGATTTTATACAGGATCGAGATATAGAGCGGCACCACCGGAATGGCGCTGCTGGCCTGGGTCACCAGCGCCTTGTTGACCGAAACAAAGGCCCGGCCGTAGCCGTGCACCTTGAGGCGGGCATCAATCCGGGCGGCCGCCCGCTCGAGATCAAGTTTGGCCAGGCCAATGGTGCCGTTTTTGTAGATGGGCCAGGTGAGCTCCGGACCGATATAGCTGTAGGCCACGGCGGTCGCACCGGGGGCGAGCACCCCGGCGGATTCGAGCGCGTGCATCCAGAGTTCCCAATCCTCACCTCCCATGGTGGCGATGGTATCGGCGATCTCCGCCTCGGTGGCAGGACTGATGGTGATTTCGCTGACGACCCCTTTGTCAGTGTCCACCGTTTTGTTGGCATAGGGGGCGCCGACGGGCTTGAGGACAGATTTGTGGACCACCCCGGTCTGCGGATGGGTGCGGCGGGG
>CAIXIZ010000118.1 GCA_903919625.1 uncultured Verrucomicrobiota bacterium | reverse complement strand
GCGAGGGAAATGCGCTGGAAACCCACCAGGTTCTGGCGGGGTCGGGTCGGGTCGGTCAGCCCCGTCTCATGGGCATACACCTGCACCACCTCGTCCCCGTCGCGGGTGCCCGCGTTCGTCACGTCCACGCTTACCTGGATCGTGCCGTTGTTGGCGACAGCCGGGCTGGTCACTTTGGCCGCACCGTACGTGAACTTCGTGTAGCTCAGGCCATGGCCGAAGGCATACAGCGGCTTGCCCGTGAAGAACCGGTATGTCCGGTTCTTCATGCTGTAGTCCTCGAACGGCGGCAGGTCGGCGGTCGAGCCGTAAAACGTCACCGGCAGGCGGCCCGAGGGGTTGTAGGTGCCAAACAGCACGTCGGCCACCGCCGTCCCGCCGCTCTGGCCGGGATAAAAGGCCTGCACGATGGCCGGAAGATTGTCGTTCTCCCACGGCATCGCCATCGCACTGCCGCTGCAATTGACGAACACCACCGGCTTGCCCGTCGCGTGCAGCGCCTGCAGCAGCTGGGTCTGCACCGCCGGCAGCTCGATCGCCGTCCGGTCCCCGCCTTGGAAACCGACGAAATTCGTGGCCATTTCCTCGCCCTCAAACTGCTGCGAATTGATGCCGCCGACATAGATGACGACATCCGCCTCTTTCGCGAGTGTGACCGCCGCCTTGAAATCAGGCGCGTCCGGACCGGTCAGCGGCGAGGTCGCGACGACCACGGCCGGCGGGCCGCCGCCCCCACGGGCGCCCCGTCCGCCGCCCGGCGCAGGGGGATTGGTCAGCAGGGCCAGCTGGGGCTTTTGCGCATCCGTCAGAATCTGGTTGATCCGGGTGATGCCCGAGGTGCGGGCATCGGTTGCGCCGGTTTGTGCCGCCGTGACCGAGGTCTGCCCTTGGTTGATGGCATCGAGCAGCGGGGAAATCTGCGTCACCTGCGTGTCCGTCAGGGTCAGTGCCATCCTCAGATTGTCGATGGTGAGCGGATTGACCGGGGCGGCCGCCCCGCCGGCGCGCGCGCCCCGCGCACCCCGGGCCCCACGCGCTCCGGCTGCCCCGCCCGTGCCGGCGTTGCTGAGGGCGATGGCGGTGCCGAAGGCCGCGCTGACCTGAGGGCCGGCGGTGGCGGCCCAACGATGGATGCCCTGCGCTTTGTCCGCATCAGTCGAGTTCTCGGCCCCGGCCCCGACCGCGGCGAGAATGCCCTCGAGCATCGTGACGGAGCTGGAGGGATTGCCGTTGTAATTGCCGTAAAGCATGGTCCGGGCGTCGGCATTGGGCCCGAGGATGGCGATGTGCCTGAGCTTCGCGCGGTCGAGCGGGAGCACGCCGGAATTTTTCAGCAGCACGATGGACTCGTGCGCGGCCTTGAGGGCCAGCGCCTTGTTGGCGGGCGTGTCCACGTCGGCCAGGGTGTATTTCGAAAACGGCACCTTCTCCGGCGGGTCGAACATCCCGAGCCTGAACCGGCCGGTGAGCACGCGATGCAACGCCTGGTCCACGTCCTGCTCAGTGCAGAGACCCTGCTGGACGGCGAGGGCCAGCCCCCGGTATGGATGGGCCTGGCCGTTCGCACAGTTGAGATCATCGCCGGCCTTGAGGGCGACGGCCGCCGCCTCTTCCATGGTGTTCGTGAGCTGATGCGTGTTGTAGATGTCGGCGATCGCATCGCAGTCGGAAACGACGTAGCCTTGAAAACCCCAGGAGGTGCGGAGCACATCGGTCAACAGCAGCTTGCTGCCGGCGGCGGAGGAACCATAGACGGCGTTGTAGGCGCCCATCACGCAGCCGACCTTGGCCTCGCGCACGGCCGCCTCGAAGTGCGGCAGGTAGGTGTCGTAAAAATCAACCTCCGTCGGATAGATATCGGCCACATGGCGGGTGGACTCCGGTCCGCTGTGGACGGCGAAATGCTTGGCACAGGCGAGCGCCTTAAGGTAGGTGGGGTCGTCGCCCTGCACGCCCTCGATGAAGGCCACGCCCAGGCGCGCGGTCAGAAACGTGTCCTCGCCATAGGTCTCCTGGCCGCGGCCCCAACGCGGGTCGCGGAAAATATTGATGTTCGGCGACCAGAAAGTGAGGCCGCCATACTGGCCGGACTGGCCGGTGCGGGCGATGCTGTCGTTGTATTTGGCCCGGCCCTCGGAGGCGATGACATCGCCGATGGCCTTGACCAAAACGGGGTCCCAGGTTGCCCCGTTGCCAATGGCCTGGGGAAACACCGTGGCGAGGCCGGCGCGCGCGACACCGTGCAGCGCCTCGTTCCAGTAGCCGTAGGCGGGCACGCCCAGGCGCGGGATGGCGGGCGCAGCATGGTCGAGCTGGGCCGCCTTTTCATTGAGCGACATGCGGCGGATGAGGTCGTCCACGCGTTTGTCCACCGGCTGCGCGGGGTCGGTGTAAATGACCGGGGCGGTGACGACCGGCACCGGGGTCGGCGGAAGCTGGACCTGGTTGCCCCGCTGGGCGTGCAACGCAGTCACGAACATGACTGCAGCTGACGGGACAAGGGCGAACAGTCGGAAGAGGCGCATGAGGGGCAGGAATGAGGGAGGGCCAGTCAAACAGCCGGGACGATATTTCTGCAATTCCTAAATTGTAAAGCGGCGGCGGGTCAGCGGTTAAGTGCGACCGCAGCGGGGGCATTGACGCGGACCGGGAGGGTGGCGCGGATGTCGTCGGAGGCGGCGCCGACGCGCAGCTCATAAGCTGCCGCATCGACCACATAGTCCTTCTTCGCCGTGTCCCAGTGCCGCAGCGCCGAGGCCGGCATACTGATGCTCACGGTCGTTTTCTGGCCCTTCGCGAGGGAAATGCGCTGGAAACCCACCAGGTTCTGGCGGGGTCGGGTCGGGTCGGTCAGCCCCGTCTCATGGGCATACACCTGCACCACCTCGTCCCCGTCGCGGGTGCCCGCGTTCGTCACGTCCACGCTTACCTGGATC
>CAIXIZ010000117.1 GCA_903919625.1 uncultured Verrucomicrobiota bacterium | reverse complement strand
GCTCCGCTATCTGCGGCAGACCGTGTCGCACGCCTGCGATGTGGCCCGCCGTCCCGGACCGGTGCATCTCAACTGTCCGTTCCGCGATCCGCTGCTGCCCCTAGAGGATGGCACGGCCGCGGCGCTGGCCGGACAGATCCCGGCCGATTTTTTCTCGCAGCTGGACGGTCCGCCACCGCCGGTCAGCACAGTGGCCCGCCTGCGTTTTGAATCCGGTCGCGGCGTGATCATTGCGGGGCCGGTGCAACCCAGAAACTCCGGGCATTATGCGGGCAAGGTCGCCGCGTTCGCCGCGAAGCTGGGCTGGCCCGTGCTGACCGATGCGCTCTCGCCGGCCCGGCATCATGCGATGCCGGGCGTGACGCGGGTCTCGGCCTACGACGCGATCTTGCGCAATGAGGAGGCGGCGAAGGCGCTGCGTCCGGAATTTGTGCTGCTGCTGGAAGGCTGGCCGACAAGCAAAGTGCTGCGGGCCTGGCTGACCGACTGTGGGGCGGAGACCCTGCTGGTATCACCGGCCTCGGAAAACCGCGATGCCCTGCACGGTCGCACCCGTCACCTGATGGCTTCGTCCGAGACCCTGGAGGCGGAGAATGCGCGTCCGGCCGATCCCGGGTATGTGGCCCTCTGGCAAAAGGCGGAAACCGAGGCCCGGGCCTCATTGGAAAAACGGATGCTGGCCACCAACGAGCTGTATGAGCCGAAGGCGGCGTGGCTGATGGCGCGGCATCTGCCGGCGGGATCCCCGGTGTTTGTGGCCAGCTCGATGCCGGTGCGGGACGTGGAGTATTTTTGGCCGACGACGAAACAGCGGCACCGGTTGTATTTCAACCGGGGCGCCAACGGCATCGACGGCACGCTCTCGACCGCGCTCGGCGTGGCGCATGGCGGTTCGCCGGCGGTGCTGCTCACGGGCGACCTCGCGCTGCTGCACGATGCCAACGGCTTCCTGCTGCGGCCCAAGTTTCGCGGCGGCCTGACCATTGTCCTCATCAACAACCGGGGCGGGGGCATCTTTGAGCATCTGCCGGTGGCGGAGTTCGAGCCGGTGTTTGAGAATTTTTTCGCGACGCCGCAGGAGGCGGACTTCGCCAAGCTGTGCGCCGCGCACAAAGTCGAGCACATCCTGGTGCGCGACTGGGAGCAGTTCACCAAGCTGCTTGCGACGCTGCCCGACAGCGGCCTCCGCGTGCTGGAGCTGCGCACCGACCGCAAGCGCGACGCCGCAATGCGGAAAAACTTCCTGGCCAAGGCCGGAGCGGCGGCCGGGTAGGGAACTTACGGCGGCTAGGGTCTGCCCTCGGCGGAGAGGTCGAGTTTTTCAAAGCGTTCGCCAATCAGCCACACGCCGCACCAGACTTCCCCGATGAGCACCACCAGGACCGCGCCGGTGGCGAAAATGACCGCCGCAGTGGTCCCGATGATCCAGTAAAATGCGGCCACCAGGATTACCGCCGAGAACACCAGGGGCAGCAGCGCCAGCAACAGCACAAACATCTGCCCGAATCCGAAAATCAGCCGCTGCCCCATCACGTCGATGCCACCGCTGCGGGCCGCGCCGGACTGAAACCAGCCGGGAAACAGCACGACGGCGGCGTTGGGGACGAGCAGCTGCAAGGCGACCAGCGGGGGAATGACCACGGCGAGGCACACGCCGCCGGTGATCCGCAGGGTGGGGGTCAACCAGGTGAGGTACGGACCGAAAGGGCCCAGGCTCAGGCCGGCGGTGAGCAGGACCAGCCAGAGCAGTCCGGTCAGGATTGCTACTGGCGCCAGCAGCTCTCCCAGCACGACCTGCCAGCCGGGCATGGGATAGGTCCTCAAAATGTCGGCATGGGCAAAGTCACTGCGCAAATCCTGCCGCGCCAGCTGGGGTCCCAGCAGGAGAATGTAACAGCCCAGGCCGGCGGCGGTGGTGCCAAGCATGATTTGCGCCGCGTGCCACGCGGGATGATGGGTGAGCCAAAGGCAGAGGACGATCAGCCCCGCCGCGCAAAGGCGAAACGCCCGCCAGGTCAGCAAGGTCGGCAGGGTGGTGATCGACAGCAGATTTTTCCATAAAAAGGCCAGCTCCGGGCGGCCAGTGGAGGCAAGGGCAAAGGGGCCCGGGCGGCCTTTGACGGGCTGGCGGACGGAGAGCCGCTTCCCGGCCCGCCACGCGGCGATGGC
>CAIXIZ010000116.1 GCA_903919625.1 uncultured Verrucomicrobiota bacterium | reverse complement strand
CCTGGATCGTTTTGCCGAGGCCCATTGCATCGGCCAGGACGCCCCCGAGCCCATGTTGCTGGAGATGCCAGAGCCAGGCGACGCCCAGCCGTTGGTAGGGGCGCAGCTGTCGGTCGAGCCCGGCCGGCAGCGGTGCCGGCACGAGGGAAGACAAATTGCGCAAGGCGGCACTGCGGTTGCGCCACCCGGCGGGAGCCTGGAAGGCCGGCGAAAGCGCCTCCAGGATTTCCTCCGCCTCCGCCACGCGGACGGCACTGACGCGCTGGGTGCGCCGGGGTGAGACGCCGGCCGCCGGATCGCCCGCCAGGGCCCGCTGGGCCGCCACCAGCTGTGCGACCCGGCCGGGTGCGAGCAGATAAATCTTGCCGTCGGCCTCGAGATAATTGCGGCTGGTGGCGAGGGCTCCGCGGAGCTGCGTGTCATCTGCGGAGCCCGCCCGCAAGGCGAGGGTCACGGCAAACTCCCCTCCCGCCGGAAGGATCTCGGTGACAATCTCGGCCGGCAGCAGGTGCGCCGTGTATTTTTCAAAATTCGCGGTGAAGCTCCCTTCCAGCTCATCGCGCAGCCTGGCCCCGTGATCAGCGAGAAAGTTCAGGGTTTTGTGGCGGTCGCGCAGCCACCATTTGCGGTTGGAAGGCTCCAGCACGAAGCCATGGCCTTTCACCAGCTCCAACGCCTTGCGATAGCTGGCATGTTCCGGCGAAGGCAGCGTGAGCGCCAGAAAATGTTCCGAGCCATCCACCGTGAGCGGCGTCAGGCCCGGCGGATTCGCCCGGTTCACCGGGCGGATAGCGGGACGGGAGTCCGATGCCTTTTGCCGGGCCGCCGCTTTCACTGCATCAGCCTGGGCGGCCTGTTCGGCCAGCAAATCATCATGCCGCCAGGGAACGACCCGGCCATTTTCCACAAAAACTGCCTGGCCCCTGGCGGCGTCGGCCAGTTCCCCGAGCTGGTTGCAGGTAAGTTGAAGAAAGATGGGCGGGTTCGCCGGTCCGCATATCCGCTGGAGCACGGCCAGCACCGGCAGCAGCTCCGGCGGAGGCATGACCTCACGGTTCAGCTCCACCTTCACGGCAACGGCGTCGCGCGCCGCAGCGGCAGTCAAATTGGGTGGGAGCAAAAGGCGGAGCATGGCCGTGGCCCGATGTTTCCGGGGCCAAAGGCGGACCGACGCAACTTTGAAATGATCGCCTGCCGGCTTTGGGCGGAATGCGGAAGTTTGACCGGCTCGCGCAAAGCTTGCCGCCCCACCCATTGTGCCGTTGACTGCCCGCCCATGCCCGTTGCTGACGCTGCCATCCGTATCCAGAAACATCTCGCCGATTCCGGCGTGTGCTCGCGCCGCGCCGCGGAAGCGCTCATTGTCCAAGGCGAGGTCTGGGTCAACGGCCACGCCGCCACCCCCGGACAAAAGGTCACCCCCGGTCTCGACAAGATCACGGTCAGCGGCAAACCCGTCCGCGTCGCGGCCCAGCCCAAACTGACCTTTGCGCTGCATAAACCCCGGGGTCTCGTCTGTTCCAACGACGACCCCCACAATCCCGACACCATCTTCGACCTGCTCCCCCGTGACCTGGCGAAACTGCGTTTCTTTTGCGCCGGCCGGCTCGACAAGGACAGCGAGGGACTGGTCATCATCACAACCGATGGCGAACTTGCCAACCGCCTGATGCATCCGCGCCATCGCGTGGTGAAGCGCTATTTTGTCGAATTGGAGCAGCCCTTCCCCTCCGCCCGGGTGCCATTGTTGCTCAAGGGCATAGTGTTTGAAGGCGAGCGACTGCGGGTCGAACACGCCGCGCTCGTCAATCCTGGCGTGGCGCGTCAGTCCGCCCGGCTCGATGTCCATATGCACCATGGCAAAAAACGTGAAATCCGGCTGCTTTTCACCACGCTGGGCTACTTCGTGAAGCGGCTTCGCCGTTATCAGATCGGCTCGTTTCCACTGCGCGGAATTCCTTTGCGGGCGGGAAAACAACTTTCTACCAAGGAAATCGCCGCTTTGTTCCATCTTCCACCCGCCCATGGCGGTCCCGTCCGCCGCACTGTCGTCCATGAAGACAATTAACCTCCCTCGCCTCCTCCTCTCCCTCAGTCTGGCCGCCGGGCCGTTGGCTGCTGCACCGCTCAGCCAGCCGGCCAATGTGCATACCCAGCCAGATGCCGCCGCCCCGGTCATTCAGACCTTGCCCGCTGGCACTGAGCCCTTTGTGGCTGTTGGGGTTGAACCTCCCGCAGGCTGGGCGGCAATCGCGCTCCCGGGCGCCCATGAAGTCTATGTACGCACCGCAGATTTGCTGAAGGATCTCAGCCCCCGTCCCGGCGCCAACTACTATCTGTTGCAAAAAAATCTCGAGGTGCCGGTGGCTGTCGTGGAACAGGGTGACATCGCCCAACTGCTCTCGATCCAAGGCAAACATTACAAATATAATTTGAGCAAGGCGCTCATCGGTTTCATCCCTGCGCCGGTGTTCCCGCCGGCACCCGCCTTTCTCACCACCACCCCGCCAGCCGCCCCCATCGCCACGCCACCGGCGGCCACTCGGCCTCCTGAACCGGCCCGTGATCTCGCCACGGCCCCGCCAACCGGTTCCCCGGTGCCGCCAGCCCCCAAACCCGCGGCCACTGCCGGGGCCGAGCTCCCCCGGCTCTTTGAAGGCACGCTTTCCTCCACCCGCAGCCCTTTGCACCCCCGGCGCCCCTATGATTTCGAACTGCTCGACAGCAACGGCGTGCGCTACGCCTATCTCGATTTCACCTCGCTGCCCCCGACCGAACAGCCCGGCCGTTTCGTTGGCTCAGTTGTCGTCATCTATGGCATCGCCAAGCCGGTGTCTGGCATTGCCGACATGGTCATCGAGGCCGAAACTGTCCGTAGCCGCTAGGCTCCTTTTTATCCATGCAACTCATCGACGGCAACCGCATCGCCACCGACATCATTGCCGAGCTCACGGCCACCGTGGCCGCGCTCCCCGGCCGCAAACCCTGCCTTGCCCTCGTCCGGGTGGGGGAAGACCCGGCTTCAGTTTCCTATGTGAAGAAAAAGGAGACGACCGCCGCCACCATCGGCGTCACCAGTCGCATCATTCTCCCGCCCGTCACCATTACGCAGGCTGAACTGGAGAAACTCATTGACGACCTCAATGCCGACCCGGCCGTGGACGGCATTCTCGTGCAGTCACCGCTGCCAAAACCGCTCGACGAACTGGCGGTGTTTCGCCGCGTCGCCCCGCCCAAGGACGTCGATGGCTTCAACACCGTCAACCTCGGCAAGGTCGCCCAGGAGGATGACACCGGCTTTGTCGCCTGCACTCCTGCCGGCATCATGGAGCTGCTGGCCCGCAGCGGCGTGGATCTCAAGGGCAAACATGTGGTGGTGCTTGGCCGCTCCCTCATCGTGGGCAAACCGGTCGCCCTCCTGGCGCTGCAAAAACGCGCCGGGGCCAACGGGACAGTCACCATCTGCCACTCCGGCACCCGTGATCTGCCCGCCATCACCCGGCTGGCCGATGTGCTCATCGCCGCCATCGGCCGGGCGGAATTTGTCACCGCCGACATGGTCAAACCCGGTGCCGTGGTCATCGATGTCGGCATCAACCGGGTTGCCGACCCCGCCAAAAAATCGGGCTATCGCCTGACTGGCGATGTGCATTTCCCTTCCGTCGCCCCGCTCTGCGCCCTGATCACCCCCGTGCCCGGCGGGGTCGGTCCCATGACGGTCGCCATGCTGATGAAAAACACCGTGAAAGCCCGCCTGCTCGCCAAAGGCTAGTCCGGCGCCCATCCTGACCCTTCCTTTTCGCCGCATTCATGATCGCCCCCAAAATACTCGTCGTTGATGACCAACCCGTCAACGTGCAGCTGCTCAAGCGGAAGCTCGAGCGCGAAGGCCTGCAAATCATCAGCGCCTATCATGGCTCGGAGGTCATCGGGCTGGTCGCCCGCGAGAAGCCCGATCTGATCCTGCTTGACGTGATGATGCCGGATATGGACGGCATTGAGGTCTGCCAGCGTCTGCAGGCTGACGAGGAGACGCGGCACATTCCGGTGATCTTCATCACTGCGCGCGCGTCGAAGGAGGGCAAGCTCGAGGGACTCGGCGTCGGGGCGGTGGATTACATCACCAAGCCCATTGACCTCGACGAAACCCTGGCGCGGGTGCAGACGCAGCTCCGCTTTGTCGCCATCAACCGCCAGTTGCTGGACCTGACCCGACGGCTGGAGGAATCACGCCGCGCCGCCGCCATCGGTGCCGTCACGCAGGGGATTGCGCACAACATGAACAATCTCCTCGGCGTGGTGCTTGGTTATCTGGAGCTGGTCCGGACCACGGCGGACAACCCCGAGCAGGTGAAACGCAACGCCGGCCATGCCACCGAGGCCGTGCAGCGCATCGTTGCCATCGTCCGCCAGCTCAGTTTCCTTGCCATCAACAGCCGGTTGCACCGGTCCCGCTGCCAGCTCGATGATCTGCTGAAGGGCGCCGTCACCCGGTTCCAACATGAATCCAAGCTCAACGCCCCGGTTGAAATCAGCAACCCCCTGGGCGCGCTCTCCATCGAGACCCACATTGAGCTTTTCGAGGACACTTTGGGCAAAATCCTCCTGAATGCCTGGGAGTCCTATGGGGACCAGCCTGCCGCCGGGCGCCGCATCTGGCTGCGGGCCGAGCTGCTCGAACAGGAAGCTGGCCGGGCCTTGCGCCTGACCATCGAGGACGCAGGCCAAGGCATCGACCCTGAGATCCGGGAACAGATGTTCGATCCGTTCATCAGCACCAAACGCACCGTTGGGGTCGGCATGGGCCTCACGGTGGCCCGCCATGCCCTCCGCAACCTCGGCGGTGACATCAGCCTGGAGGATCGGCCCGGCGGCGGCACCAGGGCGGTCCTGCTCCATCCGCTCGAAAAACGCCGGCTCCTCGACGGCGATTCCCGCGTGCCCTTCGCCTGATTTCCCCCATGCCCAAAATCGCTTTTCTCGGCGCTGGCCGCATGGCCTCCGCCATTGTGGACGGCCTCCTCGCCCAAAAAATCTGCCCGCCGGAAGACCTCGCCTGCGCCGATGGCGGTGATGGGACGGCCGCCGCACTCGCCGCCCGCACCCGGGTCAACGCCCCGGCCGGACTCTCGGCGCTGCTCGCGTCCGCCGACACCATTGTGCTTGCCTGCAAACCCCAGCAGCTTGGCGGACTGGACCCACGGGTCGCCGAACTGACGGCCGGCAAGCTGGTCCTGTCGATTCTCGCCGGCAAACGGCTGGCCCGCCTGGCCCAGGTTTTTCCCCGTGCCCGCAACATCGTCCGTGCCATGCCGAATACCCCGGGACAGATTGGTGCCGGTATCACCGCCTGGTGTTCACTCCACCTGCTGGTCCGGGCCGACCGTGCCACCGTCGATGCGATCCTCGGTGCGCTTGGCACGGAGCTATCAGTCACCGAGCCGCAGCTTGACGCCGTGACCGGGTTAAGCGGGAGCGGTCCGGCCTACGTTTTTGAGTTCGCCGGCTCCCTGCGCGACGCCGGAGTCGCCGCCGGCCTGCCGCGCGACATTGCCTGGAAGCTGGCGCTGGAAACCATCCTCGGCTCCGCCCGTCTCATGGCCCGCACCGGCACCGAACCGGAGACGCTGCGCGACCAAGTCACTTCGCCCAACGGCACCACCTATGCCGGCCTGCAACGCCTGGCTGCCCGCGATTTTCGCGGCCTCATCAAGGAAACGGTCCTGGCGGCCACGGCTCGGAGCGAAGAACTGTCGCGGGACTGAGTGGGTGGAAAAACCTTGCAGCTCCAACCACCCGGTTTGGCCGATTTCAGCCTTTCCGATGTCCGGTCTTCCCGTTTAATGCCGTCCATGCCCGCGTCGCTCCTCGTCCCCTCGATTCTCGCCAGTGATCATGCCGACCTGACCGCCGGTGCGCTCCTGGTCGAATCCCTCCAGTTGCCCTGGCTGCACATTGACATCATGGACGGGCATTTCGTGCCCAACCTCACGTTCGGTCCGCAGACGGTCGCCGCCCTGCGCAAGCATTCCTCCCTGTTTTTTGATGTTCACCTGATGCTCGACCAGCCCCAGCGATTTGTGGAGCCGTTTGCCAAGGCCGGAGCCAACCAGATCAGCATTCATGTCGAACCGGAATACGACCACGCCACGACGCTCGCCGCCATCCGCGCCCTCGGCTGCAAATGTGGCATCGTGCTCAATCCCGGCACCCCCGCTGCCGCTGTCGAACCGCTGCTCGCCCAGGTGGACCTCGTGCTCGTGATGACCGTCCAACCGGGCTTCGGCGGCCAGGTGTTCCGTCATGACATGCTGCCGAAAATCGCCCAGCTCGACCTCTGGCGCGCCAATCGCGGCCTCAGCTTTCGTCTCGAGGTGGATGGCGGTGTCGATCTTGCCACCGGCCCCGCCTGCCGGGCGGCTGGCGCCGACACCTTTGTGGTGGGCACCGCGTTCTTCAGTGCGCCCGACCCCGCCGCGGTCGCCCGCGCCACCGCCGCATGGTGAATGCCCCGGTTTTCATCTGTGTCATCCGCAACCACCTATTTTTCTTCACTCCTTCTGGCCGTCACGCTGGTGGCCAGTATCCACGCCGCCGATGCCCCGCGGGTGCGCCCGGTCGAGTGGGCCCAGCCGGTCATCGGCTCGACGTTGGACAATTTTTCCCGCGTCAGCCCGGATGTCTTCCGGAGCGAACAGCCCGGGGCCGCCGATCTGCCCGACCTGAAGGCCTTGGGCATCCGCTCGCTCGTCTCGCTCCGCGAATACCACCCCGACTCCGCCAAGTTTGAAAAGGCCGGACTGGTCCTGCTCCAGCATCCCTCGACGGCCGGTTCGCTCACCGCCACTGACCTCGTCACCGCGCTCAAGCTCATCCGCGACGCGCCGAAACCCGCTCTCGTGCATTGCTGGCATGGCAGCGACCGCACCGGCGCGGTGATCGCCGCCTACCGGCTCGTCTTTCAGCAATGGACCAAGGATCAGGCCGTCGACGAACTCGTCAATGGTGGTTATGGATTCCATGAGAAAACTTTCCCCGAAATTGTGCCGCTCATCCGTTCGCTCGATGTGGAAAAATTACGGGCCGAAATCCTGCCCGGAAACAAGCCCTGACCCCTCCGCCCATGGACTCCGCCCCACCCAACGCAAACCGCCTCCGGAGCCTGGCCGACGGCGAGCGCCCGCAGGAGCGCATGGCAAGGCACGGCGTGGAGAGTCTCAGCGACACCGAGCTGCTGGCGATGGTGCTCCGCAGCGGGACGCGGGGGCACGATGTGCTTACGCTCGCCGGTGAGCTGTTGGCCCGCGCCGGCTCCCTCGGTCAGCTCCTCCGCTGGCAGGAGGCTGATTTTTGCCAGCTGAAGGGCATTGGCAAAGTGAAAGCGATGCAGCTGGTCGTCGTCTTCACCCTCGCCCGCCGGGTGCTGCAGGAGGAAAAACATGCCGGACTCGCCCCCCATCTCGAGACGCCTGCCCAGATTGCGGATTATCTTCAGCCTCACATCCTTGGTCTGGCCGTGGAAAAATTCTGGGTGCTCTGTCTCAACCGCAAAAACCGGCTGCTTAAGTGTGTCGAGATCACCTCCGGCACCGCGACGAATTCGCTCGCCCACCCGCGCGAGGTGTTCCGCGAAGCCATCCGCGTCGGCGCGACCGCTGTAGTCTGCGCGCACAACCACCCCTCCGGTGACCCCGCGCCCAGCGCCCCCGACCGCGCCGTGACGCGGCAGCTCCGCGAGGCGGCGCAAACTGTGCAGATTGAGCTGCACGACCACCTTGTCCTCGGCGCCAAGGCCGCCGATCCGCTGGGCCTCGGCTATTACAGTTTTCGCGCGGCAGGGCTGGTTTGACGGCTGGCTGCGCGGCAGCTCCCGGCCAACCGGCCGCCCTGCTTCCGCCAGTTCCGCGTCGTTTCCTCCCGCCCTCGGGGATTCAGCCCAACGTCACCCCGAGAATTTTGGCGACCTGGTTCACATCCTTGTCCCCTCTGCCGGAAAGATTGACGATGATGACCTTGTCCTTCGGCAAAGCCCGGGCGCGTTTCATGGCATGCACCAGGGCATGCGTGCTTTCCAGTGCCGGGATGATCCCCTCCAGCCGCGAGCAAAGCTGAAACGCCTCCAGCACCTCGTCGTCTGTCGCGTGCGCGTAGTCGATCCGCTGGCGGTCACGATAAAACGCATGTTCCGGCCCGATGGCCGCGTAATCGAGACCGGCGCTCACCGAGTGCGTCAGCTCGATCTGTCCGTCGGGGTTTTGCAGGATGTAGGTCTTGCAGCCCTGGAGCACGCCCAGTTTGCCGCCCTCGAACCGCGCCGCATGGTCGCCCCGCGCGAGACCGCGCCCGCCGGCCTCCACCCCCGTCAGCCGGACCCCGGGTTCTTCGAGAAACTCAAAAAACACCCCCATGGCATTGGAACCGCCGCCCACACAGGCGATGATCTCGTCCGGCAGCCGGCCCTCCCGGGCCAGGATCTGCTGTTTCGCCTCAATGCCAATCACCCGATGGAAATCCCTCACCATCATCGGATAAGGGTGGGCGCCAAGCGCCGAACCGAGAATGTAATGCGTGCTGCGGACGTTCGTCACCCAGTCGCGCATCGCCTCGTTGATCGCCTCTTTCAGGGTTTTTTGCCCCGCCTCCACCCCGCGCACCTCGGCGCCCATGAGGCGCATTCGAAACACGTTCAGCGCCTGCCGCTCCATGTCCACCGCGCCCATGTAAATGACGCACTCAAACCCGAACTTGGCACACACGGCCGCCGTCGCCACGCCATGCTGCCCCGCGCCCGTTTCGGCAATCACGCGTTTTTTGCCCATCCGCCGGGCCAGCAGCGCCTGACCGAGCGCATTGTTGATCTTGTGCGCGCCCGTGTGCAGCAAATCCTCCCGCTTCAAATAGATTTTCGCCCCGCCGCAATGCGCGGTCAGCCGTTCGGCAAAGTACAGCTCAGTCGGCCGGCCCGCAAATTCCTTCAGGTGATGGT
>CAIXIZ010000115.1 GCA_903919625.1 uncultured Verrucomicrobiota bacterium | reverse complement strand
TTCCTCGTCTTCTGGCGGACGGGTGCCGGTGGCGATGACCTGTCGGCCGGTCCCGAGTGCCGCCCAAAAACGGCTCCGCCGCTCCGGGTCCAGCTCCCCCAGCATGTCGTCAGCGAGCAGCACCGGCTCCACTCCCGAACGAACACGAAAGAATTCCGCCTGTGCCAGTCGCAGCGCGAGCATCAGGCCGCGTTGCTGGCCTTCCGACCCGAAGTCGCGGGCCGGACGACCGTCCAGCATCAGTTCCAGGTCATCCCGGTGGGGACCGGCGACCGTGGCACGCCATTGCCGGTCGCGCTCGCGGTTGTTCACAAATGCCTCCTGCCACGCCATCACATCGCCCGCCCCCTGATCGGGTGCAAATCGCATCGCGGGAGTCTCGGCGCCGTCGGCCAGCCGGACATAGGCCGCGGCGAGGTGCCGGGCGAGTTCCGTCGCGCCGGCGACCCGTTTGGCCGACAGCGTGGTGGCGGCGGTGGCGAGCGGCAGTTCAAATGCCGCCAGTTCGTCATCGGGCCGGCCCAGCTTGAGCAGGCGGTTCCGCCCGACGAGCGCCCGGTGGTACGCTTGGAGTGCGGCCAGGTAATCGGCATCCATCGCGGCGAGCGTGAGGTCGAGCCAGCGCCGGCGCGGCGCGGGCGCACCGCGCACGAGTTGCAGGTCCTGGGACGAAAACACCACCGTCGGAAACCGCCCCAAATAGTCGGCGAGGCGGTTGACGCGCGTGCCATCGCACAGGACTTCCTTGCTGTCGGCGCGCAGCTTGATGACGACCCGGGTCACCCCGAGCCGCTCGTGCTCCAGTTCACAGGCGACCGCCGCCTCAGTCTGACCGTGCGCGATGAGCAGGCGTGAATCCGCACCGCGAAACGAACGCAAGGCGGTCACGAGTCCCGCCGCCTCGAGCAGATTGGTCTTCCCCTGCCCGTTCGCACCGGACAAAAACTGCCGCAAACCGTCAAAGCCGAGCTCGGCAAACGCGATGTTGCGGAAGTGCTGCAGCGTGATCCGGCGGAGGCGCATCAGAGTTTCACGACATTGGCCGCGGGCTGGACTTCGGGCGCGACCGCGGCAAACGCGGCGGCCAGCGCCGCCCAGTCGGCCTCAGTCGTCTCCCAACCCGCGCTCACCCGCACCACGCGTCTGGCTGCCTCTGGGTCAAGGCCGAGCGCGGCGAGCACCGGCGACGGGCCGGCCTTCCCCGTCGCACAGGCCGAACCGGTCGAAATCTGGAACTCGCGCTGGTCGAGCCGCGCGACCCAGCGGTGGTTCTCCCCGTGCGGCATGAGCAACGACACGGTGTTCCAGAGCCGGTCCGCCCCGGTGGCCACAACCGTCGTGCCCGGCACGGCGGCGCAGACGGCCCGCTCGAAATTCTGCCGGACGCGCACCCGGTCCGTCTCGAACAAAACTTTTTTGGTCTCGGCCTCCGCCAGCGCCGCAAGCATGGCCGCGACTCCGGGGTAGTTTTCCGTCCCTCCGCGATGGCTGTGCTCCTGTGCGCCGCCGAGCTGCGAGTGAAAGCCGTCCGCACCTGGGGCGATTTGCAGGAAGCCCACGCCTTTGGGCCCGCCAAATTTGTGCGCGGAGCCAATGACACAGTCCGCACCGCCCAGCCCGGCCGCGGGCAGCTTGCCGAGCCATTGCGTGGCATCACAGAGCAACGGCACGTGTGCCCGGCGGCAGAGTGCGGCGATCTCATCCCACGGCTGCAGTACCCCGGTCTCGTTGTTCGCGGCCATCGCCGCGACGGCGGCGGTCTGGCCGGACGCGAGCAGCGCAGCCAGCGGGCCAACCTGCACCACCCCGTCAGACGTGACGGTGAGCCAACGAATCCGGTCCGCCCCGAAATGCGCCCGTGCCGCCTCGAGCACACAAGGATGCTCGGTCGGGTTGAGGGCGACATGGGCGAGGGGCGGCAGGGAGGCCGCCCAGTGCGCGAACACCGCGTTGGCCCCCTCGGTCGCGCCGGAATTGAACACGATCCGCCTGGCCTGGCCGCCCAGAAACGCCGCGAGCGACTCGCGTGCCGTGTCGAGCCGGATGCGCACGCGGGCGGCGGCACGCGTCGGGCTGGACGGGTTGGACCACGCCTCGTCCTG
>CAIXIZ010000114.1 GCA_903919625.1 uncultured Verrucomicrobiota bacterium | reverse complement strand
TGATGTCCACATCGTGCTCGCGACGCACGCGCTCCTGGATGATCTCCATGTGCAGCAGGCCGAGGAAGCCGCAACGGAAGCCGAAGCCGAGCGCGAGGGAGCTCTCGGAGGAGTAAACGAAGGCCGCGTCGTTGAGCTGGAGACGGGCGAGGCCGGCCTTGAGCTTCTCGTAGTCGTCGCTCTCCAGCGGATACAGGCCGCAAAACACCATTGGGCGGACCTCCTTGTAGCCGGGGAGCATGTCGGTCGCGGGGCGCGCGGCGAGCGTGATGGTGTCGCCGGTTTTCACCTCGGAGGGGGTTTTGATGCTGGAGACGATGTAGCCGACGTCGCCGGCGGCGAGCCGGGCGCATTTCTCCATCTTGGGGGTGAAGACGCCGACCTCCTTGACCTCGGCCTTCTGGCCGGTGCTCATGAGCATCATCATGTCGCCCGCCTTGATGCCGCCGGAAAACACGCGCACATAGGCGATGCAGCCGCGATAGGCGTCGTAGAGCGAGTCGAACACGAGGATGCGCGTCTGCGCATAGTCCGTCCAGCGCGGCGAGGGCACGCGCGCCACCACCGCCTCCAAAATGTCCACAATACCAATGCCCGACTTGCCGCTGGCCAGGATGGCCTCCTCGGCGGGAATCGTGAGGATGTCCTCCAGCTGGCGCGTGCAGAGCTCGAGATTGGCGCTGGGCAAGTCGATCTTGTTGATGACCGGGATGACCTTGAGCTCCTGGGCGAACGCGAGGTGGGCGTTGGCCACGGTTTGCGCCTCGACCCCCTGCCCCGCGTCGATCAGCAGCACCGCGCCTTCGCACGCCGCGAGGGAACGCGAAACCTCGTAGGAAAAGTCCACGTGGCCCGGCGTGTCCATCAGGTTCAGCTTGTAGTCCTTCCCGTCCTTCGCGCGGTAGGTCATGGTGACCGGGTGCGACTTGATGGTGATACCGCGCTCCTTTTCCAGATCCATCGAGTCGAGATGCTGCGCGGTCAGAACCCGCTGCGAAACCGTGTTCGTATGCTCCAGCAGCCGGTCGGACAGCGTCGTCTTGCCGTGGTCAACGTGGGCAATGATGCAGAAATTACGGGTGAGGGAGACGTCCATGCGTGGCTGGCGGAAGAGGGAAAACGTTCAGGCTACAGCCGGGCCGGGCGGCATTCAAGCTCGCAACCGATTTGTTTTTGCGTGGTGCCGCCGGAAAAAGACCGGCCTCCGCCCCCTTCGCACCACCCTCCGTCCCCGCCCTACTCGATGTACCACCGGCCGTTCAGCCGCACGAAGGTGAGGCTGGGCCGCGTGGGGTTGCTGCCGGGAAAGGTATAGGTGGCGCGGTTGCCCGTGGCATCATAGGTCGGCGCTGCGGTGAGCATGAAGATCATCTCCTGCTGGCCTTCCGTGCTTTGGGCCTCCGCCTGGATCCCCTGCAATGTGGCGGCCTTTTCTTCCGCCGACATCCCCGCCAGGGCATCCGGCGGCATGTAATTTTGCAACAGCGTTGGGAAATCTCCGGCCGTGGCCAGGCGGATCAGGTCCGGGACGGCAGTCTTCAGGTCGGACTGTGGATCGAAAACGGGCGGAGGCGAAGCCGCCGCCGGCTCTGTTTCATCCGGGGGCGAAAGCTGGGGTGCCATGGGCGGCGCGAGTGGCGCAGCGGCCGGCCGCAATCGCACCACCGCAGTATCCCTTGGCGGCGGAACCGGCCACCAGAACCACGCCGCCGAGACCAACAGGCAGACCACGATGAGCGCATTGGCGGCTTGTTTGGAGTTCATGGGATGGACAATGCCCATGCTTAACGTGGCATGGGGCGATGCCGCAACTTTAATGCTGCCTTATGCCAATATCCCGTATGAGACCGGCCCTGCAGATTGGATCTGGGCAGGGACGCGGCCCGCTGGGCACGCCGTCTGGTTGTAGGCCAGCTCGCTGAGCTGGCTCGGGAGAGCCGGGATGAATGGTGCGTCATCCTGTTTTGCAAAACTCGGCAAGCGGTCAGCTCAGCTCTTTCCCTAGCTGTGACAGCGTCAGGCCTCTCCGTCCATTTCACCCGGTCAGCGCCCGGCGCAGCGCCCGTAACTCGTCATCCACGTCCTCGGGTTGGGCGACGGTTTGTGCAATCTCCTCGCGCAGGAGCTGCCGGTAGCGTTTGCGCAGGCGATGGACCGCGACGCGCACCGCCGGTTCGGTCAGGCCCAGTCGCGTGGCCAGCTCCGCATAGGGCAGTTCACTCCGGCCACCGGTCAGGGAGAAACTCAGCGCGGCAAACAGTTCGCCCTGCCCCGCCGCCGCATAGTCGGCCCTGAGTCGGGCCGCCACGGCGTCGAGCAGCGTGAGCGCCCAGGCACGGTCGAAGGCGGCGTCCGGGGTCATGGCCGCATCCGTGGGTTCGCGCTGGTAGCCCTGCTCCGCGCCGGCGGTGTCAAACGGCAAGACCAGCCCCGCCCCGCGTTTTGCCGCGCGTTCGCGGTCACGCGTGTCGGCCAGATAATGCTGCAGCGATGCGAGCAGAAAGGCGCGAAACCGGCCGCGCTCCCGCCGGACGTCCGCCAGCGAGTCGAGCCGCAGCAACTGCGCAAAAAATCCCTGCGTGAGATCCTCCGCGTCCGCCGGAGTGAGCCCACGCCGGCGGGCAAACGCGTAGAGCGGCGGCCAGTAGGTGCGGCACAGCGCGGCCAGCGCCTCGCGCGCGTCGGGATGCTCCGGATCGGCCGCCGCGAGGATCTGCGTCCAGCGCGTGCTGGCAAACTGGCCGCCGG
>CAIXIZ010000113.1 GCA_903919625.1 uncultured Verrucomicrobiota bacterium | reverse complement strand
GCAATATCCCGACCTCAAGGCCAATCAAAACATGATGCAGCTCACGGAGGAGCTTACCTCGACGGAAAACAAGGTCTCCTTTGCCAGGCAGGCCTACAACGACGCCGTCATGCAATACAACACGGACCGTGAAGTTTTCCCCAATGTGATTTTCGCCGGTATGTTTGGTTTCCTGCCGGCCGAACTTTTTAAGATTGATGACCCCGCCGAGCGCAACGCGCCGAAGGTCAGCTTCAACTGAACCGCGCCGCCGGTTTTCAATCCCGAGAACATCATGAATTCTCCTCCCCTCGATCAGACGTTCCCGACGCCATCCGGGAACGACAAGATTTGGAGCATCCTCAGCCATCTCTCCGCCCTGCTGGGCGTGGGTCTGCTGCTGCCGCTGGTCGTTTATCTCGCCATGAAAGGCGACTCCATCTACGTCCGGAACAACGCCCGGGAAGCCCTCAACTTCCACCTCTCGGTCCTCATCTACTGCCTCTGCTGCATTCCGCTGGCCTTTGTCATGATCGGGATACCCCTGATCATTGTCATCGGTGTCGCATCGCTGGTTCTGGCGATTGTCGCCGCCGTGAAAGCCTCCGATGGCGGCTGCTATCACTATCCGTTCACGATTCGGCTCATTAAATGAATAAGCCGTCACGCGACGCGCCGGCCGTTCATTGGAGGACACAAAGCAGCATGAGGTAAGCCTCCCATTATTTTTTGCGCTGCTTGTGCCTTTTTATGGCCATTCCTAATTCCTGATTTCCCATGGATTTCTTCGAGGCCCAAGCCCGCGCCAAACAGCGCACGACCCGTCTCGTCGTGCTGTTCGCCTTTGCGGTCGTCGGCATCATCCTCGCGGGATACTTCGCAGCCGTCACCGTGTCCGCC
Source organism: uncultured Verrucomicrobiota bacterium (assembly GCA_903919625.1). GTDB lineage: Bacteria > Verrucomicrobiota > Verrucomicrobiia > Opitutales > Opitutaceae > CAIYUN01. Next base: position 2,091 of record CAIXIZ010000113.1, on the reverse strand, counting down.
CAAATGCCGGCCCGGATGGTGCGCCGGGGTTTCGTGGATTACCAGCCCCCGGCCGCCCAGGTGGACCTTTGGCAGCCCGGCCTGTTTTTTGCCATCACCGCCGGCACGCTTGCTGTCGTCGGCCTCGCGTCGCTCTACAAATGGAACGAATTTTCCGGCGGCGGGGCCTCGGTCGCCGAAGGGGTCGGCGCCCGCCGGATCGAGCCCGGCTCGGCCAATCCCCACGAACGCCAGCTCCTCAATGTCGTCGAGGAGATGGCCATCGCCGCCGGTTTGCCGGTGCCGGGGGTCTATGTGCTCGACGATGAGACTGGCATCAATGCCTTCGCCGCCGGCCTTACGACGGGCGACGCCATCGTGTGTGTCACCCGCGGCACGTTGGAAAAGCTCACGCGCGATGAGTTGCAGGGCGTCATCGGCCACGAGTTCAGCCATGTGCTCAACGGTGACATGCGGCTTAACCTCCGCCTCACGGCCGTCCTCTTCGGCATCCTGGTGATCGGACTGGCGGGACGGGGCATCATCTGGTCGCTCCGCAATGTCCGCTTCAGCTCGCGGGACAGCAAAAATTCCGGCGGCATTGTCCTGGCCATTGCGGTGGCGGGTGGCCTGCTGTTTGTGCTCGGTTATATCGGCTATTTCTTCGGCCGCCTCATCCAGGCGGCGGTGTCGCGCCAGCGCGAGTTTCTCGCCGACGCCTCCTCGGTGCAGTTCACCCGCAACCCCGGCGGCATCACCGGAGCGCTCAAAAAGATCGGCGGTTACGCGCTCGGCTCCGACGTGATCGCCCACAACACCGCGCAACTTAATCACTTTTTTTTCGCGCAGGCGTTTCGTTCCAACTTCGGTGGGGCCTGGGCCACCCACCCGCCGCTTGATGAACGTATCCGGGCCATCGATCCGAAGTGGAGCGGCAAAATGTTCGACCCGCCCGAGGTGGTGGACATCGAGCAGGAGAATTTCCTCAACGCCGGTTTCGCGCCGGGCCAGCCCAAAGGACGCGCTCCCGCTGCCACCGACGCCCAGGCTCAGCCTGCCCCCCTGCCCCGCCGCCTTCCGTTTCACCCCGCCACCCTCGTGGCCGATGCTGGCACGCTGACCACCGAGCATTTCCGCCGCGCCCAACAGCTGCTCGCCGCCCTCCCTGCTCCGCTCCTCGCCGCCGCGCGTGATCCGGCCCAGGCGCCGGCGCTCGTCTGCGCCCTCATTCTCAACCCCGACCCCGCGCTCCGCACCCGTCAGATCGATCTCGTCGCGCAGCACGCCGGCGATGAGACCGTCTCCGCGCTCACCGCGCTGCTTTCCGAACTCGAAAATTTATCCGCCACCGCAAGTCAACCATCCGGCCAACCGAAAATCCAAATTCCAAATTCCAAAATCTGTCCCGAGGCCCGACTGCCGCTGCTCCAGCTAGCCGTGCCCACGCTCCGCGCACTGGATCCGGCCACGCTGGACCGCCTGCTCACGACCCTGGATGAACTGGTCCACGCGGATGCGGTGGTCACCCCGTTCGAATTCGCCATGCAAAAAGTGCTGTACCGTCAGCTCGGCCTCGCGCGCGAACCGCGTGTGCGCATCGACTATTACGCGTTCCAAGGCGTGGCCCAGGAGATTGCCGTTGTCTTGTCCGTGCTCGCCCGTGTCGGTGCCCGCGACGAAAGCGCGGCGGCGGCGGCTTTTGCCACCGGCGCAGGCCAGCTCCCGGTCATCGTCGGCAAGCTGGCGCTCCTCCCGCCCGCCGCCAGCACCCTCGCGGTGCTGGACACGGCCCTCGACAAACTGGCCGCCGCCAAGACCATCATCAAACAACGCCTCCTCGTCGCCGCGGCCCAGACCATCGTGGCCGACGGCGTCATCACGGCGGAGGAAGGCGAACTCTACCGCGCCCTCGCCGCCACGCTCGATGTGCCAATGCCCCTGCCGGCGGCCGGGTGATTGGCATAACGGTTTCCATAATTTCAGCTCCCACGGACCTGGCAAGGCGTTCACAACCTAGAGCATATTAAATAATAGTGTAGCCGTTTTGTGCTGGTCTTTCTCCCGCGACCGGTCAGTCTCGGGGCATGAAAACTCTCTCCTTGGATTTACGGG
>CAIXIZ010000112.1 GCA_903919625.1 uncultured Verrucomicrobiota bacterium | reverse complement strand
GTCATCCGCGAGTTCGTGCCGGCCAGGGTGGCCGCGACGCGGGGCGTGATCGTGAATCTTTCCTCGGGCTGGGGCCGGAGTGTTTCGCCGGAGGTCGCGCCCTATTGTGCAACGAAGTGGGCCATGGAAGGCCTGACCAAGGCGCTGGCAGCCGAGCTGCCGCCGGGCATGACGGCGGTGCCGCTCAACCCGGGCATCATCGACACGGCGATGCTGCGCCAGTGCTGGGCCGACGGCGCCTCCGGGCATCAGCTGGCGGAAGCGTGGGCGAAGACCGCCGCGCCGTTCATCCTGGCGCTTGGCCCCAAGGACAGCGGCCAGTCACTCAGTGTACCGGGCGCGGACGACTGAGACCGACGCCCTTTGAGGTATGGGCAATCATGTGCGATGCGAGGGCGGGGCGTGACTGCGGTGCCGCGCCCTGCCTGAAGACCAGACGAATCGCGGCAAATCCGGCACAGGTGACCTGCGCAAAAAGTGTCACTTAATACGTGACACTGCATTTTTGGGTTTATGCGCAGGGGGCGGGCGCGAAGTGGAGGCGGGGGAGGGGAAAGGGATGGGCAGAGGCGACGAAATCGGGGTGCTGCACCTGGCCTCGGCAGAGGCCCGCCGGGCTTGCCGGCAGGGTTTCCGATGCTCACACCCGGCCCACCCGACGAAACAACCACGCGGCGAACGAAAGGAGCAGGAGCGGCGGCAGCCAGAGCAGCAGCTCCGGCCGCAGGGCGGGGTATTTTTGCAGGGCATGAATCCCTTGGTTGAACAGCAGATAGAACATGGCCAGCCCCAGCGCCACCGCGAGGTTGGCGGAGGTTTCCCGGCGGGAAATCCGGATGCCGAGCGGCAGGGCCATCAGCCCGAAAACAAGGACGGTCAGCGAGTTGGTCGCCTTCTCGTGCAGGGAAAAATCAACCTTCATCTGGTCATGGAGCTGTTGCCGGGCCTTTTCGGGGTCGGCCGGCAGAGGGAGGTCGGCCAGCCGCCGCGACCGGGTCCTTAATTGATCAAAGGTCATGTAGTCCGGATCCTCCTGCTGGAACTTCCGCGGCGGACCGAAAATCTTGTCGAGGTTCCAGGCGGGGAACGGAGCGGTCTCGGCGCGCGCGATATAGTCGGCATTGGAAAATTTCTCCGGATCGAGGGGATTGCGCCGGTCGAGCTGGGACTGGCCCTGGAGCGTGAGCTGGAGGGTGTTGGCCTGCTCATCATAGTCGATCCGCCCTTCCCGCGCATGGATGAACTCGGTGGTGCGCTGCTGATTGTCCAGGCGTTGGATCCACACGTCCTGCAGATGGCCGCCGTCCTTGGCCCCCACATAAAATACCACGCCGGGGAAATCGTTGATGAAGGTCTTGGGGACAATGAAACGCAGGGGATTCTTCCGCACGATCTCCAAGCGGATGTTCAGGTAGGCGGCACGGGCGTGTGGCATGAAGCTGAAATTCAAGGGAAGGGCCAGCCCGGCGAGCAGCGCGCTGAGCAGAAAAACGGGCACGAGCACATAGCCCAGCCCCAGCCCGGCGGCGCGCATCGCGGTAATCTCATGCTGCGCCGACATCCGCCCCAGCACGAGCAGCACGCCGGTCAGCACCCCCATGGGCAGGGCATAGGTGAGCACAAACGGCACGAGCAGCAGCATCATCCGGGCGAAAATTGCCGGGGACAGCTGGCCGGCCAGGACATAACCCAGCAACTCCCGGAGCACGGCCCCCGCCATCAGCACAAAGACAAACAGGCCGGTGGCCGCCGCGCAGGTCAGCAGGGCGCTGAAGAAGATTTGCCGATGGAGGGTGTGCATGCCGCGGAAATGAGGGCGAAGGAGGAGTGGTGAAAGTCTTGCTCGGCTTTGGGTCCGGACATGGTCAGCCTGTCTCCTGCAACTTTCAACTCGAATGAAATTTACGCCCGCCAAGCCGCCGCTGACCGGCGAGACGTTCGACTCGCTCGCCGCCCGCCTGGCGGAGCGCAACGAGCCGGCCTTTCGCGCGAAGCAAATCCTCGACTGGCTGTATAAAAAGCGGGCGAAGTCGTGGGACGAGATGACCAGTCTCCCAAAGGCGCTCCGCATGTGGCTCGCCGAGACGTTTGATCTGCTGCCCGCCGCTCTCGTGCTGAACAAGCAGTCGGCCGACGTGACGGACAAACTTCTGCTGGAACTGCGGGACGGTTCGCTCATCGAGACCGTCATCATCCGGGTGCCGCAGGAGGGGGTGGGGCTCGACCATTCCCGCAAGACCATCTGCATCTCCACCCAGGTCGGATGTGCGATGGGCTGCGTGTTCTGTGCGAGCGGCCTGGCCGGCCTCAAGCGCGACCTTTCGGCCGGCGAGATCGTCGCACAACTGCTCCAGGTGTGCCAGATCGAGGACGCCCGCACGCCGCGGGCCCATGCCGAACTGGCGTCGTTCGACAACATCGTGGTCATGGGCATGGGCGAGCCGCTCGCCAACTACGACGCGCTCATCCGCGCGCTCACCATCGTCAATGCCGGCTGGGGACTGGGCTTCGGCGCCCGCCGCATCACCATTTCCACCAGCGGGCTTGTCCCGAAAATCCTGAAGCTGGCCGAGGAGCCGCTCGGATTCCGCCTGGCAATCTCATTGCATGGTGCGACCGACGCCATCCGCGAAAGAATCATGCCCGTCAACAAGGCCTACCCGCTGGCGAAGCTCATCCCGGCGGTGCGAGCTTTTGCCGAGAAACACGGCCGCATGGTCACGCTCGAGTTCATCCTGATTGCGGAGGTCAATGACGCGCTGGAGCAGGCCGAGAAGCTCCGGGACATTGCGCGCGATTTGCACGCGCATGTGAACCTGATTCCCTACAACACCGTGGCCGGCCTGCCGTGGCAGCGGCCATCAATCACCCGGCAGGAACGTTTCGCCGAAGTCCTCCGGCGGGCGCGAATCTCGGTCACGCTCCGGCGCGAAAAAGGCCACGACATCGACGCCGCCTGCGGCCAGCTGCGGCTGCGGACGGAACGAACCGGCGAAATGACCGTGACCTAGGGTCGCGTTACAGGAGGGATGGAACATCACACGACACAGGTGGCCCAGGTGCATCCCCGGATGCTCACCGCCACTCATGCCGGGGATAGCGGCGGGACAGTTCGGTTTTTATCTTTGGATATTGTTCACGCCAGAAATTCGTCAGGTCATCCGTCACCTGGATCGGGCGCTGGTTGGGCGCGAGCACCTCGATTTTCACCGGCACCCGGCCATGGCCAAGGGTGAATTTGCCTTCGATGCCGTAGAGCTCCTGAATGCGCGCGCTCAGGATCGGCGGGCCCTCCTTCGCATAGGTGAGACGGGATTTGCGCCCGTTGGCCATCGTCAGCCGCTCCGGCAAAGAGTCGTCCAGCACGGCCAGCTGCTCGGCAGTCAGCCAGTCACGGAGCACGGGCATGACGGGCTTGTCCTTCAGGTCGCGGTAGCCAAGCTCGCCATAGCAGATCTGCTCAATGAGGGTGGCG
>CAIXIZ010000111.1 GCA_903919625.1 uncultured Verrucomicrobiota bacterium | reverse complement strand
GATAGGTCGGCAGCCAGGTGATGCAGAAATAAAACGCACAGCTGTTGGGGATGTAGCCGAGGCAGAGCGGCAGCGTGTTGCGATGGCCGAGCAGCCGTCGCCAGTACGGCCAGCCTTCATGGCAGGCCGTGGCCGGGTCGCGTCCGGCCACGATCAGCGCGGCCTCGGCCGCATTGACCGCCGGATGCTGCGCCGGTTCGTTGCGGAACCGCCGGTGCCAGAGGGCGGCCCAGATCACGCCCACCAGACCGAACCAGACAAACACGACCCGCCAGCCGAAGACCTGGCCCAAGGCCAGGGCCAGCATGGGCGTCAGCCCGCCGGCGAGATGGGCGCCGCCGAAAAAAATCCCCTGCATCCGGCCGCGTTCCGCCAATGGCACCCATTTGGAAAACGTCCGCGCCACACACGGCCACGCGCCCGCCTCGCCCGCGCCGAAGAGAAACCGGATCACGAGCAGCGTGGAGAAATTGAGCGCCGCCGCGGTCGCGAGCGTGAAGGCGGACCACCAGAGGACGATGCGGGTGAGCACCCGGTGGGTGCCCTGGCGGTCGGCCCACCAGGCGGTGGGAATTTCAAACAATGCGTAAGCCAGGGCAAAGGCGCTGAACACCCAGCTCATCTGGTCCTTGCTCAAACCAAGATCGCCGCTGACCTGGGGGGCCAGCGTGCCGAGGCAGGCGCGATCGAGGTAGGTGACCATCGCCAGCGAAACCGTGAATGCCACCACGCCGTGACGAACGCGGGATGGCCGGACGACAGCCGCCGGAAGGGGTAATTCGTGCATGCAGGACAGGGGTGGGAGAGTTGACGCGCAACCCCTCCATGCAATCAAGGCCCATCCGAGGTCATGCCCGACAAAGATTGAGGGAGAAGGGTTAATCCCATTGGGTCTGATTCCCCGAAGCTGGCTTTCTGCTTGGTCGGAGTAGGGGCGTCGCTTGACGACGCCCGGATCGGAGGGCGGCAACCAGCACCGCCCTCACTACCCTTGTCTGCAATGCCTCGGGGCTTGCCCCGAGGATCTTTACTCCGGGTTAATCCTTGCTGCCCTGGTAACATTCAGGCCGGGGTGAGCTGTTGCCAGAGGGCGACGGGCACTTCTTCGGCGCGGCTGCGGGGGCCTAGTCCGGCGGCGGCGAGCAGCTCAAACCAGGCGCGGCCGTGATCCGGCAGGCGGTCGCGCAGCAGCGCGCCGAGCTGTTTGCGGCGTTGCTGAAAACAGGCCCGCATGAGCGCCTTCGCGGCCGGCGCGAAGACAAACGGGGCCGGCCGACGCACCAGGTGCAGCAGGTGCGAATCCACGTCGGGCCGGGGGAAAAAGCACGCGGCGGCAACGGCGTGGCCGGGCGCGACCTCATAGGCGGACTGCAGCGCGATCGAGATGGCGCTGAACTGCTTCGTGCCGGGCGCAGCGGCGTAGCGCTGGGCGGCTTCCAGCTGCAACATCAGGACCAGACGCGCGGGCAGTGGGCCGGACAGCACCGCGTCGAGCCAGGGCGTTGAGATGGCGTAGGGCAGATTGGCGACGACCTTGAAGCCCGT
>CAIXIZ010000110.1 GCA_903919625.1 uncultured Verrucomicrobiota bacterium | reverse complement strand
GCGTCGTCGCTCGGCCTCGGCCCGGCATCTGGTTTGGTCCACCACCTTGGCCGGCACTTTGCTGCTACCGGTGCTCTCCCTGGCATTGCCGCAATGGCAGGTGTCCTTTGTCCCGCGTTGGGCGGCCTGGGCGGAATCGCCCGTCGTTCCTGTCCCACCGGTCGTTGCCCAGTCTGCCGTGCCCAAACGGCCCATCGCACCGGGTTGGGCGGCAAACGTTGCCGTCAGGTCTGAAACTGCAGGCCAGGCTGCTGAGCTGGCTCCCCCAGCCAATCCCCCCAGCTCAGCGAGCTGGGCTGCAGTTGCGGAATCCGCCTCTATCGCCCCCCAGTTACCGGTGCCTGTCTCCCCGCTTCAGACGGCCGCATTCCATATCTGGCTGGGCCGCGTCTGGCTCGCGGGGGCGTTGCTCGCGTTGGCGCCATTGTTGGCCGGTTGGTGGCAGATCTGGCGTATCACTCGCCGGGCCGCAGTGGTCTCGGACCCGGCAATGGCTGGATTGCTGAGCCAGTTCCGCGGGCAGCTCGGCCTGCGCCGTGCAGTCACCTTGCGGCATACTGCGGATGTGGCGATGCCGGTCACCTGGGGCACCGGACGGCCGGTGTTGCTGCTGCCCGAGGCGGCGCTCGGCTGGTCGCCCCAGCGGCTCCGTCTGGTGCTGCTGCATGAGCTCGCGCATATCGCACGCTGGGACTGGCTGGCGCAACTGCTGGCGCATGCCGCCTGCGCGTTGCACTGGTTCAACCCGCTCGCGTGGCTGGCCGCGCGGCGGATGCGGCTGGAGCGGGAGCAGGCGTGTGACGACCTCGTGCTTGCCTCGGGCACAGCGCCCTGCGACTACGCCGAAGAGCTGCTGTCCATCGCGGCCGGCTCGCGCAGCACGGGCTGGCTGGCGTTTGCCACGGTGCCGATGGCGCAGCGTTCCAATTTGGAGATGCGGCTGCGCTCGATCCTCGATGGTACCCGGCCGCGTGCCGCGCTCACGCGCGCGGCGGTGCTGGCTGTGCTCGCGCTGGCCACGGCCGTGGTGGCCCCGCTGGCGATGCTCCGCGGCTCGGCACCGGCCCAGCCGGAAATAAATCCGCCCGCCAAGGCCGATGAGTTGGCCCAATCCCGGACATTTGCGCAGCAAGCCTTGGATATACGGATACCGCAATCGGCCGTGCCCTACCAGCCGGTGGCGGGACTCAGTGACATGACCCCGGTGCAAGATAGTTCGAATCCCGCGATTCAGCATTATATCAAAACGCCGCCGGTGGTTTTGTCCCCTGGGATGCTGGAATGGCTCGCGTCAGAGAATGAGTTTGGTGCACTCAGCCCGGTGAGCATCGATCAGAACCTGGCTGTGCCCACCTTGACCATGGACAAAGCGAATCCGGCTGCCGCCCAAGGCGGGCTTTTCCAGCCGGGAAACGTCAGGGTAAAATACTATCAGACGTGGACCGCCGGGACAACAACCGTGGCACGGAGCACCGGCGGCCCATCGGGCGATTTTACGACAACCTCGAACTGGAGGAATACCGGGGCAGAACCATCGGTCGCATCGCCGAAGCAAACCTTGACGATGAGTGCCAATGTCTTGCCCGGCCAGACTGGCGCAGCATCCGTGGAGAGCGGCCATTATACTTATGCGGCGCTAGAAGACAGCATCAAGGCCAAGGTTGGGATCCGCGACCCTTGGGATGGTACGCTCACACCACGGAACACCAGCACCACGACCTTCAGCGCCAGGTACCGCATTGATTCCGCGGCTGCGACACTGTCGCCAGGGACAACACTAGTTTATCACCAGGCGATTCCCGGTGGTGGGCCGATGTTAAATGATGGGGCATTCAACCTCAGCTCGGACTCGGTTGCACAATGGAAGGCTTTGCTGATGGGCTTCCGCCAGACGGAAACTGATCAGAACACGGGCAGCGACAGTTCGACCACGAGCGCGGCTGGATCCGTCCCTTCACGTCGTTTGACCGATCAACAGCTGGTGGAGTTGGCCAACGAAATTGTTTTGGAAATCCGTGCCCGGGGCCCGTTTTCCAGCCTGGGGGATTTTTCCAGCCGGACAAAAATCTCCGCCGACAGCCCATTGGGACAGGCGATTAAAAAATCCTTGGGCGACGGTTCGACAACAACTGCTGCCACCACCACGCCAACCGGCCCGGTAGATCTCACCGGTGCGACCTTGTACGCCCAGGACGGCACCATCAGTCAGCCGATCACTGGCAGTGGTAAGATAATCAAAACCGGGGGCGGTACCATTACGTTAACCGGCAAAGGCAGCAACTATTCCGGCAGTACCACGATTGAAAGCGGCACGCTCCAGCTAACCAATGCCGATGCACTGCCTGGCACCATCAATATGGTGGGCGGCACCTTACATATGGGCGGTGCCAGCTACACCGTCGGGGCACAGACCCTCAGCTCGACCACCGTTGCACCCGACCATGTCGCGACTACCACCCTGAGCAACATCGTCACGGTTTCGGGCGCCGCTGTCCTGTCCAGCACAGGCACCCTGACCCTCTCCAAGGCCAACCCCAATGGGACAATTGCCGAGGGTGGGATTGGCGCTGGGACTCTAAGTTTAAGTTTACCAAGTGCGTCCGCCGGTGGAACGACCATCAGCAGCGGTACGCTGGCGATGACAAACTCCATCGCCTGGAAAGGGAGTGATACGATGGATATAGATGCCAACGCGGAGGATATCAGGGGCATCATCCACGAGGTCGCTGATCATTTCCGCCTAAATATTGTCATCCCTGACAATCTCCGGGGCAATGCCACGGTCAAGCTGTCGAATGTTAGCTGGCGGCAGGTTTTCCAGGCCGCACTTACCCCGCTCGGCTACGCCTATGTCGAAGACGGGAATGTGATCAAAATCGTCGGACAGGCGGTCAACGCCGGCTACTTGAGCTACTTGATTCGGAATGCACCTCCTTTCGCCACCCCCGGCAAAATTATTTCGATTTCCAGCGCCAGCGCCCATATTGAGACCAGGGCTGCGGGAATTTATTCCACTTTCGATGGCAAGGTGACCGTTAATGGCACCAACTTCAAGCTGGCCTGCGACCATCTCGAGATCGTACGCAGCCCATCAGCCAACGACGCCAAGGCAACGGCGGCCAATCCTTGGGACTTTGAGTCGTTCGTCGCGAGCGGCAATGTCACCTTAACTTATGATGATGGGAGAGAGGCAAGCGGTGCGCGGGTTGAGCTGCTGCCAGGCGAAAGCAAAATCCGTGGCGTCAATATCAGTTCTACCGGCTTTAAATACAGCTCTGCCGGGACAAATCTGACCACCAAAAAATTCATCGAGGAAGATTTCATCGAAGTTGCCGGGGCAAATGGCACGACGGCGAATGCACCGACTGGCAGCGCCTCCTGGATCATCGAGGAAATGAGCCCGATGGCCAACCCCGCCAAACCGGGCGGTCCGCCCGGGATGGACGTTGATTTCACCGGGCAGTATGTCAGCGTCATTGTCCGCTACGTTGCCAGTCATTTTGGGAAGCAAGCCGTCATTCCCGACGCCCTCAACAGCCAGCCGGCCACCATCAAGCTTTTCAACGCCACCTGGCAGGAAATTATCCAGACGGTGCTCGGGCCTGCTGGCTACACCTATGTTGAGGATGGCAATGTCATTAAGATCGTGAAGCTGGGCGCTGCCCCCGGCCCGCAGACCAGCGATCGCGACCGGCCAGCCGGAGTTACGCTGACCACCAACCCGAAGTCATTGGCTGGCGGCACGTCCATGGGCTCAGTCACGATCAACGGCGGTGCACTTGAGCTTGGCGCAAGCAATCATGTTGCCGGAGCGGTGTCACTGAACGGAGGGACGATCACCGGCACTGGCACGCTCACCGCCGGCTCATTTTCGCTTCAAGGCGCCCCTGCAAGTTCTTCCACCCATGGCGCGGCACAAGTCTCCGCCAAGGCCCATGCCGATCCCATGGATGTTGATTTTCAGGACAAAGACATCCGGGATATTCTCCGCCATGTTGCCGATCTGGCTGAGATCAATGTTGTCATTGCCGACACCCTCCAAGGCAAAGCCACCGTTAAGCTGTCCAACGTCACTTGGCGGCAGGTTTTTCAGGCGGTGCTCGCACCTGCGGGCTATGCCTTTGTCGAGGATGGCAACGCCGTCAGAATCGTGAAACTGGGTTCCGGCACGGGCCCGCAAACGCTCAATCTCGATATTCCTGCCGGGGCGACCGTGATGCTCGATCCGAAGGTTTTGGAGACCTTCACCGGGACGATTTCCCTCGGCAAAAGCGCGGGCACCCTGGTCATCGCCAGTCCAAACGACTCCAAGGCCGGTGCATCTGGGGCTGCGCGGGTGGTCTATGTCACCGGCCATGTCAAAAATGCGGGGCCGGTGCCGTTCAGCCCGGAAAACGGGCTGACATTGACCCAGGCGATCGCGCGGGCCGGCGGGTTGGATCCGCTTGGCGACACGAGAAGGGTGCATCTGATCCGTACGCTGCCGAATGGCAGCAAAGAGACCCACACGATCGACGTGAAGCAACTGTATGCTCCCAATGCCAAACCCAGTGGCGACCAACGCGACTGGCCGCTGCAACCGGAGGACGAGGTCGTGGTTCCGGAAATCTATTTATAATCCCATTGGGTCTGATTCCCCGAAGCCGGCTTCGGCTTGGTTGGGGTAGGGGCATCGCGTGACGACGCCCGGATCGGAAGGCGGCGACAAGCCCCGCCCCTGCAATTGTCGGCAATGCGTCCATCAGCCTTGGCGTCCACGGGGTGCGCCAGCCGCAGCTGAAAACAAAGCCTGCATTTTGTCCGAGAAATTGGCCGGCGGCCGGGTGGGGCGGCCGGTGCGGTCGATGAAAGCGTGCACGGTGTGGCCGGTCGCCAGCAGTTCATCGCCGCGACTTATGGCGTAATCGAGCCGGATGCGCGCCGCCGGTTTTTGGTGCAGCCGGGTGATAATTTCCAAGGTGTCGTCATAACGGGCCGGACGCAGATAGCGTGCGGACATTTCCAGCACGGGCAGAAAATAGCCGGCGGCCTCCAGTTCGCGGTATGGCAGGCCATTTTCCTTCAACAAGGCCGTGCGGCCAATTTCGAACCAAGGCAGAAAACTGCCATGGTAGGCGACCCCCATCATGTCGGTCTCGGCGTAGCGGACAGTTACGGTGGAACGGGAGGAAAGCATGGCGTCAGGGATAGGCGAGGCTGGACGGACCCGGACCAAAGAGCAAATCCGCCGAGCGGGCCCATGTGTTCCGTGTCGCCCAGGGCCGGCCGGCTTCGCCCAAGCGGTGGCGCCATCCGGCATCGGCGAGCAGTCGTGCGAAGGTGGCGGTGAGCCTGGCCGGCTGGTCCGGCGGCACGAGCAGGCCGGTGACGCCGTCGGCCACCGCTTCCGCGACTCCGCCCACGCGGTGGGCCACCACGGGCAGGCCATGGGCCAACGCTTCCAAGTAAACCAGCCCAAATCCCTCGACACTCTGGCCGTGGTCTATGCTGGTCAGTGCAAATAGGTCGGCCTGGCCATAGACGGCGTCGAGTTCGGGGTCGGGCAGATTGCCAAGAAATTTCACCGGGAAGCCGGCGCTCGCCGCAGCCGTTTGGAGCTGACGTGCGTAGGCGGACCGGCTGGCGCTGCCCACGATCCAATATTCGATCCCGCTTCGCTGCGCCAGGGGCAGGGCTTGGAGCGCCCGGAGGGTGACCAACTGGCCT
>CAIXIZ010000109.1 GCA_903919625.1 uncultured Verrucomicrobiota bacterium | reverse complement strand
TCCCGGCTACGGTTTTGCGGCCCACAAGGGCTATGGCACCGAGGAGCACCGCGTGGCGGTGCTGCGCCTCGGCCGCTGCCCCCAGCACCGCGAACTGTTCTTGCGCAAGCTGCTCGCCCGCCGGGTGGATCCCGCGCAGATGGACATGTTCGGATGATTGAAATGCGGATTGCGGAATGGGGAATGCGGAATGTGCCGGAATTGCGGATTGGTTCAAGACTCCTGCTCCTGGCTTCCTGGCTTCCCCCTTAAACAATTCCGCCTTTGCCAATCCGAATTTCCCGATGCGGTCAGGCTCCTCCGTCATTCGCGTGGATTCGCGTCCATTCGCGGTTTTCCACGGCATGGGGCGGTCTGGACCCGGCGACAATTTGGCTTCAGTCTTTCAGCTTTCGGTCCTTCAGTCCTTCTTTCCGATGGACGCCAAGAAAACCTCCTCCCTGGACCGCGTGCTCGGCCGGCTCGACACGCTCGATTCGGTCAGCCTCACCAACCTGGTGCAGCGGCTGGCGCGGGAGCGCGGACTGTTCGAAAATATTTTTAACACCCTGCAGGAGGGGGTGCTGGTGATCGGGACCGATGGGCGTATTGACTATGGCAATGCTGCTGCCCGCCGGCTGGTCGGCCTGGGCGACGGCGAGCTGGCCGGGGAGACGCTCTGGCGCCTCGTGCCGGGGTTGCATGCCTCGCTCGGCGCGGCGCTCGATGGGAGTCCGGCGGACGTGACCCCGCCGGTCGTGACCCGCGAGTTCGAGCTCACCTATCCTGAACCGCGCACCGTGCGGCTGTACATGGTGCCGTTTACCGGTGACGGACGCGACGCCGCCCGCCGGTTTGCGGTCATTCTCACCGACATTCATCGCGAAAAACAAAGCACCGAGGCGCGCATTGAGAGCGAACGCGAGGCCTCGCTGCGCCTCCTCGCCGCCAGTGTGGCGCACGAGCTGGGCAACCCGCTCAACTCGCTCACCATCCACCTCCAGCTCATCGGACGGAAGCTGAAGAAGCTCAAAACCGCAAAGGATCCGGACGCCGCCGAGCTGGCCGAGTCCGTCCGGGTCTGCGAGGGCGAGGTGGAGCGGCTCGACGGCATCATCAGCAACTTCCTGGAGGCGATCCGCCCGCGGCCGCCCGATCTGGCGGAGACGAACCTGACCGAGGTGCTCGCCGAGGTGTTGCGGTTCCAGCAACGCGAGCTGGCCGACCGCAGCATCACCGTGGAGGCCGAGACCCCCGCCTCGCTCCCGCGCGTCATGGCCGACCGCAACCAGCTCAAACAGGTGTTTTTCAACCTGATCAAAAATGCGGCCGAAGCCATGACTCCCGGCGGGCGGCTCCGCATCCGCGCCCACGCGGACGACGACAATGTCTTTCTGCTCTTCGGCGACACGGGCAGTGGGATCAAGCCGGAACAGTTGTCGCGTCTGTTCCAGCCCTATCAGACCACCAAGGCGGCGGGCCACGGGCTCGGCCTCATGATCGTGCAGCGCATCATGCGCGCGCACGGCGGCCAGGTGGGCATCGAAAGCAAGGAAGGAGTGGGCACCCTGGTGACATTGCAATTCCCCCGCAAAGACCGGCGTGTGCGGATGCTGAAGTGACGGCGGCCAGTAGCAGGTGGAGCGCGTTGTCCCCAACGCGCTGGATCGGGCCGATGGCCAACCGGGAGGTTTCCCGTTGACCCATCTGCCATTGCCGCCTGTTCATAGGCGGCATGGTTCCCAGCGTCCTCATCGTTGACGACGAGAAGCACACTCGCGAGGGCCTCCGGCAGGCGCTGGAGGAGAACTACGACGTCACAGTCGCCGCCGGGGCGGACGAGGCGTTCAACCTCCTGGCCACCCAGGCCTATGATGTTGTCCTGACCGACCTGCGGATGCCGGGCAAGTCCGGCCTCAAGGTCATCGACCATGCGCTGGCCTTGCCGGCCAAGCCGGCGGTCATCATGATGACCGCTTACGGCAGCATCGACTCGGCGGTCGAGGCGATGAAGCGCGGCGCGGTGGATTTTCTCACCAAGCCGGTGAACCTGGAGCGCCTGGAGGTGCTCATCCAGCGCGCGCTCAAGACCCGCACGCTTGAGGTGGAGGTGAAGCAGCTCCACGAGAGGCTTGACGAGAAGTTCTCCTTCGAGGGCATCATCGGCCATTCCCAAAAACTCCGCGACGTGATCGATCGGGTGAAACTCGTCGCCCCGTCGCGCGCGACCGTGCTCATCGAGGGCGAGTCGGGCACGGGCAAGGAACTTATCGCCCAGGCGGTCCACCAGAGCAGCCCGCGCGCAC
>CAIXIZ010000108.1 GCA_903919625.1 uncultured Verrucomicrobiota bacterium | reverse complement strand
CCTCCACCCGCCTTGCATAATGCCCGGTCGCGACGGCAGCGAAGCCCTGCTCCCTGGCCCAGGCGCGAAACACGCCAAACTTGATCTCGCGGTTGCAGCGCACATCCGGGTTGGGCGTGAGGCCGTGCGCATAGCCGTCCAGCAGGTGGGCGACCACGCGCTCCCGGTAGTCGCGCATGAGGTTGACGACGTGAAACTCGATCCCGATCCGCTCCGCCACCGCGCGCGCATCGGTGATGTCCTGCTCCCACGGACAATGGCCGACCACCTTGTCCTCGTTGATCCAGTTCTTCATGTAGGCGCCCACCAGCTCGTGACCCGCCCGCCTGAGCAGCAGCGCGGCGACGGAGCTGTCCACTCCGCCGGACAGGGCGACAAGAATTTTTTCGCGCACGGGCATGCGGCAACGGGGGCGTCAGTGGATTGAGTTGTCAACCGCATGCCGCTTTCCGCGGCTTGCACGCTTTCGCCGGGCTGATCAGGCTGCTGCGATGAAAACCCCGCTCCGCACCCTCCGGCTGACTTTGGCCCTGGCCGTCTTCACCTCCGTGGGACATGGCCAGACAGCGGTTCCTGCGGCCGCGCCCGTCGCCCGGCCCCCGCAGCCCATCCCCGCGGTCAAACATGTTTTCATCATCAGCATCGACGGCTTGCGGCCCGACAAGGCGTTGCAGGCCAATATGCCGACGCTGCGCACGATGCTGAAAGCAGGCGCCTACACCTTCTGGGCCCGCACCACGGACGTCGCCATCACCCTGCCCTCGCACACCAGCATGGTCACCGGCGTGACCCCGGACAAACACGGCATCTTCTGGAATGATGATCTGCCGGTGCGGCGCGGGCTTTATCCCAACCGGCCGACGGTGATGGCCATGGCCACCAAGGCCGGCTATGTGACGGCGATGGTCGCGGGCAAATCGAAGTTTTCGACGCTCAACCCGCCCGGGACGATCACCCATGCCTGGCTGCCCTCCGGCACCAACGCAAAGGACAACAACGAGGGCGTCGTCGAGCAGGCGGTCAAAATCATCGCGGCCTACCAGCCCGACCTGATGCTCATCCATTTTCCCGACACCGACACGGTCGGCCATGCCAAAGGATGGGCCTCGCCCGAATATCTCGCGCAGGTGGACAAGACCGACCTCGCGCTTGCCGCCATCCTGGCCGCGCTGGACCAGGCCAGGATCCGGGAGTCCAGCATCATCATCGTCACCGCCGACCACGGCGGCCAGGGCCTGGTTCATGGCAAGGACGACCAGCGCAGCCTCAACATCCCCTGGATCATCACCGGCCCGGGGGTGCGCCAAGGCTACGACCTGACCGACCTCGTCCCGCTGACCGTGCATACGGAGGACACCGCCGCGACCGTCTGCTGGCTGCTCGGCCTGCCGCTGCCGGATTATTTCGACGGCAAGCCGGTGGCCGCCGCGTTTGTCAAATAACCGGGCTGGCGAGAGCATGGGCCGCATCCGGTCGGTCCGCCGGCAGACGCTGCCCGCGGTCCGTCGCCGCCAGATTCTGGCCGGGCGGAATCACTCAGTTCGCGCTTGTGCCGGGGAATCGGCGCGGGGGATGCTATGGCTTCGCACCCTGATGTCCCACCGCGTTAAAAAAATCGCCCGTGCCTGGCTGGAATCGCCCACCTCCGGGGTCGTCGAGCTGACCCGTGACTGGCGGGCGCGGCTACCGCCGCCGCTCGCGCTCAGCGGCGGGGCCAAATTCACCGCGCTGCGCCCGGTGCCCGATTACACCTTTGGCTGCGAAAGCGGTTTTTTCGTGAACCGCAAGGACGAGATCTTTTTCTTCCTGCGTCCCGGCCGCGATCCGGGCGCCGACACGCCGGAAGCCATCTATCTGGCGGGCGATTTCAACGGCTGGGCCAACGCCATCGGCTGTGAGGAATGGGCGCTGCGCCCGGCCTCGCTTGATGGTGAGGCGGTGCGGCTGTGGTCCGGCCACGCCGCGCGTTTTTTCGCCCACCCGCCGAGACAGTTTAAGTTTGTGACGGGCGGCGGGCGCTGGCTCACAGTGCGCGACGATGTGCCCAACGCCGTGCGGGACGAGGGCGGCACCGTCAACCACGCCATCGAGCCGGAGCGCACCGGCCAGCACCTCTTCGCCTTCACCACCGGGCAGCCGCTCGATCTCGCCGAACCCTGGACGGTGCAGTGGGCCGACGGGGAGGACGGGCAGGAGGTGCCGCTGATGCGCGGGGCGTTTTTCCACCAGCTCGGCACCAACCTGCCGATGGGCGCGCTTGTGCGCGGCAACGAAACCGTGTTCCGGCTGTTTGCGCCCCGTGCCAAACGCGTCGAGCTGTGTGTCTGCGCCGAACTCGCCGCGCAAAACGCGCCCCACCGCTACCCGCTCGCCCGCCGGGCCGACCCCGAGGGCGGCTACGGGGTGTGGGAGCTCGTGCTCGCGCAGAACCTGCACGGCTGGTTTTACTGGTATCATGTGGACGGGCCGCACGATGCCTTCGGGTTCTTCAAACCCCAGCATCGCGTGCTCGACCCGTGGGCGCTCGCGACGGTCGGCCGGGAAGGCCCCGGGATCGTGCTCGACCAGGCGTGGATCGGGGCCGGCGACCACGGCTTCACCACCCCCGCGTGGCATGACCTTGTCATTGCCGAGGCCCATGTGCGCGACCTTGCCGCCCATGCGCCCGTCGCCCTCAGCGCGGAGGAGCGGCGCGGTTTCACCGGCCTGCGCAAATGGGTGGAGAGCCCGCAGTTTTACCTGCACCGGCTGGGCGTGAACTGCGTCGAGCTGCAGCCCGTGCAGGAAAACGACAGCCGCACGGCCGGGGAATACCACTGGGGCTACATGACGGTGAACTACTTCGCGCCCGCGAGCAGCTACGCGCTGGATCCGGTGCACGCATCCGGCGTGCGGGAACTGCAGGAGCTGGTGCAGGCCTTCCACCGGCGCGGCATGGCCGTGCTGCTCGACGTGGTCTACAACCACGTCGGCGAGCCCGCGCATCTCATGTTCGTGGACAAGCTGTATTATTTTGAGCAGGACGGCGCGGGCCGGCTCGCCAACTGGAGCGGCTGTGGCAACGACCTGTGCGCCTCCGCCGCGATGTCGAAGCGCCTCATCATCGACAGCTGCCTCCACCTGCTCGAAGCCTACGGGGTGGACGGTTTTCGCTTTGACCTGGCCGACCTCATCGGCGCGCCCGTGCTGCGCGAGATCGAGACCGCGCTCAAGCACGTGAAGCCCGACGTGATCCTCATCGCCGAGCCCTGGAGTTTCCGCGGCCATATCGCCGGCGAACTGCGCGACACCGGCTGGGCCTCCTGGAACGACGGCTACCGCGACTTCCTCCGCGACTATGTGCGCGGCGGCGGCAGCCGCGACCGCTTCGAATACTGCCTGAAAGGTTCGCCCTGGTATTACGCCAAATGGCCCGCGCAGACCCTCAACTACACCGAGTCGCACGACGACCGCACGTGGATCGATGTCATCACGGAAAATCCGTCGCACAACGGGGACCACCCCACCGCCACCGACCGCGAACGCACCCACCTCATGGCGGCCGTGCTGTTCATGTCCATCGGCATCCCGATGCTCGCCGCCGGCCAGGATTTCCTCCGCTCCAAGCATGGCGTCAACAACACCTACCTGCGGGGCGACCTCAACGCACTCGACTACCGCCGGCTGTTCCGCTTTCCGGCGACCCATGCCTATTTCGCGGACTGGATCGCCTTCCGCCGTTCGGAAACCGGCCGGCTGCTGCGCCATTACACGCGGGCCAGCGAGGGATTTTTCCAGTTTTATTGGGCGCATCATTCCATCGCCACCGCCGTGCTCTACAACGCCGACCACAGCCAGGGTCCGGCGCGCCTGCTGTTCGCCATCAACCCGACCTTGGACGACGTCACCATCCCGCTCGGCCAGGTGCTCCCGGCCTCGTCCTGGCGCCAGCTCGCCGACCACGAGCATTTTTTCGGTCCCCGCCATGGGGTCACCCAGCCGGTCGAGCCCGAACTCTTCGTCCCCGCCCTCGGCTGCGGCCTGTGGGTGTGCGAAGAGTGAGCGGAGGGCGGATTTGGGAATTCGGAATGCGGAAGGCGGATATAAGGGAGAAACCAGGAAGCCAGGAATTGGAACCAACAACCGATTCCGCAGGTCGGTGTCAGGAACAATCCAAAATCCGAAATCGGAATTCCCAAATCAAATTCCTGGTTTCCTCGTTTCCCTCTTAAAAATCCGCTGATTGGACAGTCACCCGCCTGCCGACGCACGCAAACTTCCGACTTGGATTTGCAGGGCGTCGCTGAGCTGACGCAGCATCGGGACTGGCGGGAGCGCGGTGTAGGGCGTGAGAGCGGACTCGGCGGCCACGAGCGCGGATTGCACCGCGTCGCTGACAGTGGCAAACACATTGTGCACGCGCATCTGCGCCAGGCGGGCGCCGAGGTCGGGCGGACGCCGGCCGGCGATTTCGTCAAGCAGCGCGGCGCTTTCGTCGGACGGAAGCCGCTCGCGCAGCACGAGCAGCGGCAGGGTGAGCTTGCCGCTGCGCAGGTCGGTGCCGAGGGTTTTGCCGATCCGATGCTCGTCGCCGAAGAAATCCGCGAGGTCGTCGTAAATCTGGTACGCAATGCCGAGCTGCCGGCCAAATTCCGCCGCCGCCGCCGCAAACTCTGCCGAAAATCCGCCCAATCGCGCGCCGAGCTGGCAAGACACGCGGAACAGCTCGGCCGTTTTCAGCTCGATCACGCGGTCATAGTCAGCCCGCGTCACATCGGTGGCATGGCGGCGCAACGTCTGCATGATCTCGCCGGTGCAGACCTTGCGGGTTGACTCCGACACCGCGAGGCAGACCTCGGTGGTCGGGAACTGCGCGGCGAGGTTGAGCGCATGGGCAAACAGCGCGTCGCCCAGCAGCACGGCCGTCTCGGGCCCATAGTGGCGCGATGCGGTGTCACGGCCCCGGCGCAGGTCGGCCCCGTCCATGATGTCGTCATGCACGAGGGTGGCGAGGTGGACCAGTTCGACAATGGCCGCCGCACGCACCAGGGCGGGCGCGGCCGGGCCGGCGTCTTTCCAGCCGCTCAGAAATACGAGGGCGGGCCGGATGCGTTTGCCCGCAGCATCGAGACAATAGTCCGCCAGGGTGCGGATTTCCGGCTCAAACGCCGCCAATTGCGCCCGCAGGAACCCGTCCAGCTCCGTCAGCTGGGGCCGCAGCCGGTCAAACACCGGGCCAAGGCCGGGCGCAGGGACGGCAGGAGGAGGGCGGGCGGAAACGGCGACGGCTGGCATAATGGGCTTCCACCTTGGGCGGTCTGACGTCAAATGACCAGCCGCGAACGGTAAAAATTCTTCGCCTGCCCTCCACCATGAACGACAACCCGCTGCTCCTGCTCGTCTGCGCCGCCGCCGGCCTCTATGCTGCCTGGTTGTGGGCAGCCGACTTCCGGACGGCCCGGGCCGGGCGGCCCAACCCCCGGGCCTTGCCGGGAGCGGTGCCGGCCTCGGTGTGGGTGTGTGTTGTGGCGGCCATGGGCGCGCTGGCGATCACTACCGCCGAGACGTGGGGGGAAATCCGGCTGGGCCTGAGCGAACAGCAGTCGAAGATGACGGTGTTGTTCGGACTCTACACGCTGGTGGCGGCGTTTATTGAAGAACTGATCTTCCGTGGATTCATCGTGGTCGAAGGCCGTGGTGCGGGAATGAGGTGGGCGGGTGCCGTGGGGGCGTCAGTGCTGTTTGCGGCGCTGCATCCGTTTTTGTGGGACTGGAGCAAGAACCAGCCGTTTCATCTCACGCTCACGGCGAAAGGCTGGTTCAGCACCTGGGCGGTGTTGGCGAGTTCGCTGTGGTTTTATGCGATGCGCTTTGCCGCCCGGCTGAATCCGAAAGCGTCGCTGCTGCCCTGTGTGGCCGCGCATGGGGCGAAAAATATCGCGGTCTTCGCGATCAAAGCCGCGCAAGGCTACGTGGTTGGATGGTGGTAGCGGACAAACCAATGCGGAAGGTGGAATGCGGAAGGTGGAATGGTTAATTCAGAAGCCAGGAAACCAGAATTTTCGTGAGCAGGTGGAGCGCGTTGTCCCTAACGCGCTGCTCGGTCGATTGGTGGCAGGGGCAATGCCGGAGCGGAAATATTGAAGGCGGACTGCGGAACGATTAATTCTGAAGCCACGAAACCAGGAATTTTTTAGCCAGCAGGTGGAGCGCGTTGTCCCTAACGTGCTGCTCGGTCAGTTGTAGCCGGGGTCGCTGACCCCGGTTTCTGTTGCCGGACATCGTCCTCTCAACCCTCCCAAGACAGGAACAAAGGTGGAGCACGTTGTCCCCAACGTGCTGACCGGTCGATTGGTGGCAGCGGCAAACCAATGCGGATTGCGGAATGCGGACTGCCGAATGAGAAAGTAGGAAGCCAGGAGTTTTCTAAGTGCAAAGGTGGAGCGCGTTGTCCCCAACGGGCTGAACCGGTCAATTGGTTGCAGGGGCAATGCCGGAGTGGAAATGCGGAATTACGAATTCGGAATTCGGATTTTGGATTGCGGAATTAGCGGAAGGCGGACTGCGGAACGTTTAATTCTAAAGCCACGAAACCAGGAGGGTGCTGAAATTTAGACTGCGGACTGCGGATTGCGGAATGTTTCAGTCCTTCAGCCTTTCAGATTTTCGTTCCTTCAGCTATTGCATGCCGGACCGGTCAAAACACCTGGAGCCGATGGTCGGGATTGAACCGACGACCCACGCTTTACGAAAGCGTTGCTCTACCACTGAGCTACATCGGCGAAAGGTGTGATTCCGCAAGGAACAGAGGGTGTTGATTAGGCTTTGCCCCTGCTGGGTGACAAGCATTTTCGCCGGTCGCTCCGCACCAAGGCTCACAAGCTGAGCACGAAACCAAAAATGACGAAAGCCGCGTCATCCCGCTGACGGATGCCTTGCGGTCGCATTTTCTGCGGATGCACGAGGCCCATCAGCCCCAGCCGTCCGACCGGGTGAGCCAGATCGACAGCGCCAAGAAATTCCTTGGCACGGCTTGTCGCCGGCTAAGCTATCCAGCGTTCTCCCATCATGATTTCCGGCACTTTTTCGCCACAACCTGCATCGAGGCCGGTGTGGACATCCCGACCGTGAGTCGGTGGCTAGGCCACAAGGACGGCGGGGCGCTGGCGATGCGTGTTTATGGCCGAACCTTCGTGGCGCAGGAGACGGGCCTAACTTCCAGGAAATATCGCTCCTGTAATTGATTGACCCGCGCTCCCGTGTCCGGCGAACAGCCAGGCTGATTCGCCCGCAGACGGCAGCCCTCGTCCATGCCCCATGCCGCTCCACCAGGTGCGGTGAACAGCTTCCGCTGCGCTTCATTCCGCCCGGCCGGGCGCCACCGTCATCGGCGACAGATCGCCAGGACGTGCCGCAATACTGCCCATGTTGTCAGAGCGGCCGTGCCGTGGCTGGCGCGGGCGGTGGGTCCACCACCGGCGCGGCGAAATCGAGCGGGAGGCAGACATTGTCAGAGTGATGGGCGATCTCCTCGGGATCCAGATCGGCGCTGGTTACGGCGAAATGATCGTTGCCGACCGACCAGACGGCACGGAAATCACGCGAGTACCTGATAGGCTGGCCGTCGAAATAGTCGCGGGGCACGGCGGGCAGGTAGTCGGGCACCAGCGTGTCGAGCGTGGCCGGCAGTTCCCCGTGGTCGCGGTGGTAAAGCACGAGCGCGAGGAAGGCCTCATTGGCCGAGAGACGGGACTGCTGCGTGAGACGCATATCCAACTCGTTTGCCTGAAAGGGGACACTCGCGACCAACAGCGCGAGGCCAAGGTTGTTGCCATGGAAGCCGCTCAGAATTTTCCTTAAGTTATCGATGTTTCGTAGATCGCCGGGATACCCGGTTGGCAGGTCAATCGCACCGATCGAATTGCGGATGGCTTCGGCGTAGATTCTGCGGGTTTGGTTGGGGTGGAAAAAATAGGGGAAATAAGTGCTGATTTTGACGTAGAGGTGCAGCCCTTCGTCGACGTCTTTGGAACCAAAGTACGCTGCCTCCGGGTTTTCGAGTCCATGGCTAAAGCCTCGGTACTCTCCTCGGAGCAGGTTGGCGAACGCCTCTTTGCCCGGCCGGTTTGCCTCCATCTGGCGGAGGGTCTGGCGCAAAAGAACGGCGGGAGGTTTGAATTCAGTCGTGATACCCCGCAGCGAATTCAGTACCGTGCCCCTGATGCCAGTCGCAATGTGGTAATAGATGGGGTCTCCTCGGCTTTGCTCGAGGCGTTGGGCGACTTGCAGGGTGGTGAAAAGGAATTCGATCGCCGCGTCGGGTTTGCCGTTGTGGGCCAGATCCCAAGCGCGGATTTGCGCGAGCTTGTTGAGGTTATTGATGGCTTGTACATCGGAGTTCGTATAGCCGACGGCGGTGCCAGAAGGTGCCTGCCCTTGCGGGGTACGCGCCGCCTGTTCCCAGAGCGGCCAGATCGCATCGGTACCGTCGAGCCAGGTCCGGGCCAAGGGGGCGTCCCAGTTTTTGCCCTTTGTCATGTCATTCAACTGATCGCTGTTGGCCTTGAAAAGATCGGTCGTCACCAGCGCCGCCGCCTGCATGATGATCGCGTAGGCGTTCTGGTCGTTTGGGAGCTGGCGCGGCTTGGCTGTGAAATCGCTCACGTCGGGCGGCGGTTCGTCGGGCGAAATGTACAGCCACAGGACAACGGGCAGCAGCAGGAGGACCAAGGCGACGAAAAATTTTGCCCAGATACGACGGCGTCGCTGGGAGCCGGGCAGTGGTGGCGGGGTTGCCATGGCCGGAGACTTTGCATGAACCGGCCGGGAGGTCAATCTGGGTGCTCATACATTCCAGGAGCAGTTCGATTGGCGGTAAGCCAGAGGCAGTCGGAGCCGGTACCGGGGTGAAATCGGGTTGCAGTCAGCACGATGCGGGCAATGCTCCCGGCGTGCGGCCCAACAATGAAATTGCCAAGGCAGCGTTCATGACCGACGCGCAGGGAAGAAGGCTCTTCTGTCCATTGGGATTTTGGTCGCGCCCCCATTTGATCCCGGATGCGGCAACGGAGGCCACGCTGTTTCAGCGTCACGCGTCGCTCACCCAATGGACAATGGGCTCCATGTTTCTCGGCGAAATGCTCGCGCTCAATTACTGGCCGGCGTTCAATTCGCGCCCGGAGGTTTTCTTCGGCTCCTTGGCCGTGCTGACTGTGCTGTTTCTCGTTGCGGGGTGGCTGACGCATCGCGCCATGTTGTCGAGGCTGCCGCGGGCGGGGCACCGCATGTCCGTCCGTCAGTTCTACTCCAGCATGGCAGCCCGGCACACCGCGAACCAATTATTCCTGCGGGTGTTGCTCTCGCTTGGCATCGTGGCGGTGGGGTATGGGCTGTCGAAGCACCCTGATTTCGCCGGGTTTGCCCCCGCACCGGGCATCGCGTGGATTTGCATGCTCATCATGTTCGGCTGCGCTCTGGGCTGGGGCTATTCGCTGGCACTCAAGCTCACCATCCGGTCAACCGGGCCAATGGCCCCGGGCGGCCGTGGTTCAGCCTGAACGTCAGTTTTTCCGTGGCCTTGGCGCCCTTCGCGCGGGCCATCAATTTGTACCCGGCCCCGCCCGAGGGCAGAGGGCAGTCCTGCGCCGTCAGCCGCGCTGTCAGCAACAGCCGGAACGAAAGCCCCGGTGCCACGCACCGCGCGTGGTCTTGGCGCCTGGCGCGATCGCCCAATTTACTGGGCGGTCCAGGTGATTCCGTCCGGCGAGGTGAAGCTGAACAGATCGTTTGAATTGGCGCCCGGCTTGCTGCCCACGGTCAGGAACCGCCGGCCGTCCCAGGTGATGCTTTCCAGATCATCCTTGGTGCCGGAGTTGCGGGAGGTCCAATCCGCGCCATTGGGCGAGGTATAGATCACCCCGCCGTCACCGACGGCAACCAACAGGACGCCATTCCAGATGAAATCGTTAAAATGCTGGGTGGTGAGCTCGGAGGCAGAGATGCTGGGCTGCCCAGGCAGTGAGCCTGATCCTGCGGCTGCGCCGGCAGTGGTGGAGGCCGTGCCGCCTGGTTTGGACAAAGACGTTTGCAATGTCCGGGAGACGCTCACCGAGAGCACCGCCGCCGATGAGGTCACGGTTCCGGCGGTGTTTTTAACCGCCACCGTGTAGCTGCCGGCCTGGGCGACCTGCACATTGGTCAGGGTCAGGGTCCCGCCCGTGGCCTTGCTGATGGCCACCCCGTTGCGGAACCATTGATAAGTGGGCGCAGGATTGCCATCCGGCACGAAACCAAAGCTCACCGTCGCGCCGGCGGTGACGGCCTGGCTGACCGGCTGCTTGAGGATGGCGACAAAACGCACGGTGAGCAACGTGGGCACCGAGGTGGTCTGGGTGTTATTGAGCGGCGAAGTGGCCACCAGGGTGTAACTGCCGGCATCGCCGGTCTGCACATTGTTCAAGACAAGCGTCGCGCTGGTCGCACCCAGGATCGCCTTGCCATTCTTTTTCCATTGCAGCGTCGGGGTCGGCGTGCCGATCACGGTCGCGGTATAGGTCACATTCGTGCCGGCGTTGACGGTCTGGCTGCTGGCCGGTTGTTTGGTGATCGTGGGCGCGACACCGACCACGAGCGTGGCCGCGCTGGAGGTGACAGTGCTGACAAGGTTCTTCACCGCCACGGTATAGCTTCCGGCCTGGGACACCTGGACATTGGCCAGCGTGAGGGTGGCCTGGGTGCCGCCACCGACTGCCACACCATTCCGGAACCACTGGAAAGAGGGTGCGGGACTGCCGGTCGCACCCACACTAAAGCTGACAGTGGTGCCGGCGTTCACCGACCGACCAACCGGCTGCTGTCCGTCAAGGATGGTGGCAGCGACATTGATCGTGAGAGCCACCGTCTGGGAGGTAGCAATTCCGGCATTATTGGTTGCAACCACGGAATAATTTCCCGCGTCGCCCGGCTGCGTCTCGGCAAGGGTAAGGGTGGCATCAGTCGCGTTGCTGATCGGGTGACCGTTCTTCCGCCATTGAAAGGTGGGAGCGGGAACACCGGTGGCTGCGACGCTGAAACTGACGGATTGGCCGACATTCACCGACCGCGCAACGGGCTGGCTGGTGATTTTGGGCAGAATGTCGATGCTGAGGACGCCGGGTGAGGAGGTGAGGCTGCCGGCCGGATCAGTATTGGTGACGACCACGGTGTAGCTGCCCGCCTGGGCTTGCTGGACATTGGTCAGCACCAGGCTCGAATTGGTCGCGCCCGTGATGGGTGTGCCATCCTTCTGCCATTGAAATGTCGGCGAGGGTGTGCCTGTCGCCACCACGCTGAAACTGGCGGTCGATCCAGCCGTAACCTCCAGGGTGGAGACTGGCTGCGTCGTGATGGCCACGGGCTGGGTGATGAGCGTCACAGGTGCCCCGATGCGAACCGAGCGGTTAAGGATGTCGGCGACGTAGAGATTGCCGTGGCTGTCGAAGGCCGCGCTGATGGGGTCATGAAACCGGGCGATGGTGCCGATCCCGTCGGTCCGGCCTTGGAGTCCGGTCGTGCTTCCAGCAATGGTGGTGACCACGCCAGCCGGGGTGACTCTACGGATGCTGTCGGTCTCATCAATGACCACGAGATTGCCCAGGCTGTCAAAAACCACGCCGGTGGGACTGTCGAACGTGGCGGCAGTACCCGTGCCGTCGATATGGCCATTCGCACCGGCCGTGCTGCCAGCGAAGGTGGTGACCGTGCCGTCCGGGGAAATCGCACGGATATTGGGGCCGCCTGGATCGGCGACGTAGAGGATGCCTGAGCTGTCGAAAGCCAGGCCGAAGGGTTTTTCAAACCGGGCGGCGGTGCCCGTGGCATCAATCCGGCCGATAAGCCCGGCGGTGCTGCCGGCGAAGGTGGTGACCACGCCAGCCGGGGAGATTTCGCGGATATTGCCGATCTCGTCGGCGACGAAGAGATTGCCGGCGCTGTCGAAGGCCAGTCCAGCAGGATCTTCAAACCGGGCGGCGGTGCCGGTGTCATCGATGCGGCCACGGACCCCGCCCGTGCTGCCGGCGAAAGTGGTGACCACGCCGGCGGGAGTAATTTTGCGGATATTGGCACCACCCAGATCGGCGACGAAGAGATTGCCCGCGCTGTCGAAGGCCAGTCCAGCAGGATCTTCAAACCGGGCGGCGGTGCCCGTGCCATCGACGCGCCCGGCTACCCTGGCGGTGCTGCCGGCAAAAGTGGTGACGACACCGGCTGGAGTAATTTTGCGGATATTGGCGTTGACGGCATCGCTGACAAAGATGTTGCCGGCCGCGTCAATGGCTACACCGGCAGGTTCATTGAAGAACGCCGCGGTCCCCGTGCCATCACCGAACCCGGCCGCCCCAACGGTGCTGCCCGCAAACGTTGTAAAATTGAAGGTGGCGGTTGTCGTGGCCAGTGCCTTGGTCGCAAAGGCCAGCGCGGCAAGCGTCACCCAAAGGCGGAGCGACGAAAAGGGCTGGAAGGAACTGGAGGCGGGCAGAGGACGGGAGGATGACATTGGGGGACAGGTTAAATGTTCGAAATGGAAGGTTTTTTGGGCGGGTAATTTGTTGAACTGACCGGGGAATCAGAAGGCAGGGGATGCTTGGTGACAAGCGCCCAGGTATAGGGCCCATATCTGCCGTCAACACAAGGGCGATTTGGTGAATTTTATCGGGTTGGTGGGTTTGCCTGGCGAGCTGCTTCCGGATTGCCGGCCGGTCCGCCGCCGGTATCATTCCAGCCTCCCCTCCATGCCACATACGCCTTCGCCCGCCCGCTACGCCCAATCCGCGCTTTACCGCCGTTGCGGGCGCAGCGGCCTGCTCCTGCCCAAAATCTCCCTCGGCCTCTGGCACAATTTCGGCGCCACCGACGACTATGCCAGCAGCCGCGCCCTCGTGCTGCGCGCGTTCGATCTTGGCATCACGCATTTTGACCTCGCGAACAATTACGGCCCGCCCCCTGGCTCCGCCGAGCTGACCTTTGGCCGGATTCTGCGTGAGGATCTGGCCGCCCATCGGGATGAACTCATCATCTCCACCAAGGCGGGCTGGCCAATGTGGCCGGGGCCTTATGGCGATTTTGGCTCGCGCAAGTATCTTCTCGCCTCGCTCGACCAGTCGCTGCGCCGCCTTGGCCTCGATTATGTGGACATTTTTTACCATCACCGTCCCGACCCGGATACTCCGCTGGAGGAGTCGCTCGGTGCGCTGGCCCACGCCTGCCACCGTGGCAAGACGCTCTACGCCGCCATTTCCAGCTACAACCCCGAACAAACGGCGCGCGCGGCGGCCATTCTCCGTCAGTTGGGTTCGCCCTGTCTGCTCCATCAGCCGAAGTACCACCTGTTGGAGCGGGCGCCAGAACACGGCCTGTTCGATGTGCTCATGCGCGAGGGCATCGGTGGCATTGTCTTTTGTCCGCTGGCCCAAGGTCTGCTCACCAACCGTTATCTCGCCGGTCTGCCGGCCGATTCGCGCGCCGTGCGCGACCCGCGTTTCCTCAAACCCGAGCATATTACGGAGGAGAAACTCAAAAAGATCCGCGCCCTTGACGCGCTCGCCCGGTCCCGCAGCCAGTCCCTTGCGCAACTCTCGCTCGCCTGGGTGCTGCGTCAGCCGGCCGTCACTAGTGCGCTGATCGGCGCCAGCCGGATCAGCCAGATCGAGGACAACCTCGCCGCCCTGGAAAACCTGGCCCTGGCCTCCAGCGAACTCGCCGAGATCGAACGCATCCTCGCCGGCTGAGCCCTGGCGCATCATCCCCCCCGATCTTGCTCATCCGCCTGGAGCCCGGTCCGGCCGTCACCTGCTTCCTGCCGCAAGCGCAAGACTGGGGGGAAAGAAGCGGAATCCTGTCCCGTGAACCTCATCCTTTTCGAGCCACCCGAAGCCACCCGCCCGCTCCCCCGCGCGGATCCGCGCGCGCGACACCTGCTTGACGTGCTGCGCCGGCGCGAGGGTGACACCTTTGATGCCGGCCTCGTCAACGGCCCGCGCGGCAAAGGCACGCTGACCGCCATCGGGTCGGAGGCGCTCACGCTGACATTTGCTTGGGGTGACCTGCCGCCGCCGCTGCCTGATCTCACCCTCCTCATCGGTCTGCCGCGTCCGCAGACCGCCCGCGACCTGTTGCGCGATGCCACCACGCTGGGCGTGGCCGCGCTGCATTTCGTCGCGACCGAGAAATCCGAGCGCAACTACGCGCACAGCACCCTCTGGACCACCGGCGAATGGCGGCGCCACGTCCTTGCCGGTGCCGCCCAGGCCTTTGACACGCGCCTGCCCGCCGTCACCTGGGACCGCCCGCTTGCCGCTGCGCTGGCCGCCCTGCCTGCCAGCAGCGTGCGTCTCGCGCTGGACAACTATGAGGCCTCCACCTCCTTCGGAAAGTGTAACCCAATAGGTTATACTGCCTCTGAAAACGTTCCGCCGGTGGTGCTGGCGTTCGGCCCGGAACGCGGGTGGGGAAGGGAGGACCGCCAACTGCTGCGCGCCCATGGCTTTGCGCTGGTGCAGCTTGGCCCACGGCCGCTGCGCACGGAGACAGCGGTGGTCGCTGCCGTCGCCCTGCTCAAGGCGCAGCCGGGGTTGGGCTGAAAAATGCCGCCGTCGGCTGGTGCGCGCCTTTGCCCAGGCGTTTCACGCACGTCCAGCCCGGAGGCTCGAGTACGATTTCGCCCGGCAGCTCGAACACGACCAGCGCATCGGGCCTCGTCCTCAGCAACCCGGTCAGCCGGGCAAAAAGTTTTGGGGCAAGGTCCGCGATGCTCTCGTATGGCGGGTCAATGAAGACCAGGTCCGGCTCCGCCCCCGCCAGCGGTTGCCAGCTGATCACGTCCATCTCGTGCACGGCGAGGTCGCGTCCGTCGCGACCGAGGCTTTTGCAGACGGCGGCGAGGTTTTGGCGGAGGCACCGCGCGGCCCTGGCGTTTCTTTCCACCCACTCACCGCCCGCCGCACCCCGGCTGAGCGCCTCCAGCCCATAGGCGCCGCTGCCGGCAAACAAGTCCGCAAAGCGTGCGTCCGGCAGACGCGCCGCCAGGCTCGAAAACACGGCCTGCCGCAGGCCGTCGGTGGCCGGACGGACGGCATCACCTTTGGGCACCACCAGCGGGACTCCCCGGGCAACTCCGCCGCTGATACGCATGGTGTTACCGGAAAGCAGCGCAGAACGGCGGCTATTTTTTCACCGCCGCCGCACGGAATTGCAGGTAGCCGTCACGGACGGCCAGATAGGGATCCACGGCGGACTTGAGGAAGTCGTCGTAGGTTTTCAGCAGTTCCGGACTGTTTTGAATGACGTCGATCACCGGCGGCAGCTCCTTCAGATCTGACGGGCCGTAATTGTTGGGATGCACCCGGGTCAGCCAGGTGGTGGGCATCAGGTAGGCGTCACCCGCCAGTCCGACCGTGTCGCGGGTGTCACTGGCGCCGAGCAGGGGCAGCACGATGTACGGACCGGGCCCGATGCCCCAGGTGGCGAGCGCGGTCCCGATGCCGCCGGGCGGCACGTCTTGCAGCGCGGGGACGGAATCGGAGACCTTTACCAGTCCGACGAACCCGGCGGTGGAATTGATCAGGAATTTTTCCGCTTCCTTGACCGCACGGTTGGGCCGGCCCGCCAGCACGTCGCCGGCAAAGCGGACCGGGAACCTGAGATTGTCAAAAAAATTGGCGAGACCGTGCTGTACCGGCGGCGGCGTGGCACGCACATACCCGTGCGCAACCGGACGAAGCACAAAGGCATAGAAACGGTCGTTGAAAGTGAAGAGGGCGCGATTGACGGGTTCGAACGGGTCGGAAACCGGCGGCAGGGCAAACTCGTCGGGCTCGGCGGCGACGGGTGGTGCCACGGCCTGCGCTGCGGCGGTGGTGGCGCAAAGGGCAAGGAGGAGAGCCCACGGCAGGGCGAAACGGAGGAGGAGCTTCATTTTTGGGTGGTGGCAAAATCCGCGAGATTTTTCTCGAGCGCGGCAATGATGGCGGCGCCGCCGCCCTTTTGGAAGAGGGGGTCAAACTGGGCGCGGTAGTTGGCCACCATGCTCACGCCCTCGATGTTCACGTTGTAGATCCGCCAGCCTTCGGGCAGCTGCCTGACGGTGTAGGTGACCGCATAAGTCTTGCCGGCGTAGGTGATGGTGGTGGGCAGATCGCGCCGGTTGGCGTCGATCTCGACCGGTTTGCCGTAGGAAATTTTGGGCCGGTCGCCGGGTTCAAACTTGTCGGCGTAGGTGCGGATGACCACATCGGTAAACAAACTGGTCAGCCGTTTTTGGTCCTCGGGTTTGATCTGGCTCCAGCCGGGACCCACGGCGCTGCGGGTGAGCAGGTCGAAGCTGAAGGATTTCTCCAGCAAGGGACGCAGGCGGGTGACGAGCGAAGCGGGAGCAGGCTGGTCGGCCGCAGGCTTTTCGGGATAGGCGATGGCGAGCACGTCGTCGATGGCGGTGCGGAGCATGGCCTGGGGGTCGGTTGCGGCCACCGCCGGCGGCGGTGGCGCCGGTGTCGCGGCTCCACCGGCCCGGGCGCCGGCGAGGAGCACGAGGAGGGCAAGCGCCCCCATCCGGCATGTTCCAGGACGGTCCGGGGGTGAGGCAGGCAAGGGCGAAGACAGTTTCATTTTTTGTCGTTGGTGGGGGGGCTTTGCACGGAGCCGAACGCGAAGCGGCTGATGAGGGAGGCGATGTCCACATCGGATTCGGTTTCGAGAATTTTTCCGCCCGGCGCGACCATGGCGGGGTCCCCGCCGGGCGCAATCGCAATGTATTTGTCGCCGATGAGCCCGGCGGTTTTGACCGAGGCGATGGAATCGGTCGGGAGCCGGACCGAATTTTCGAGGCGAAGGCTGACGACCGCGCGGTAGTTTTTCGGGTTGAGCTCCACCTTGTCCACCCGGCCGACGGGGACGCCGGCGATGAGGACATTGCAGCCGGGGTTGAGGCTGCCGGTGTTGGCAAACTCGGCGGTCACGGTGTAGCTGTCGCGGCCGACGAGGGCGCCGGCACCGGTCTTGAGCGCGAGCCAGGCGACAGCGGCAAGGCCGAGGGCGACGAAGACGCCGACGACGAGTTCGAGTTTGGTCTGTTGTTTCATGGTAAGTCCTCCGAGGGCAGAGCCTCGCCCCGGCGCACGGCGGCGATGGTGTCGCGCAGGGCGCTGGCGCTGTCCCGAAAAGCGTGCACCGCGACGTCGGCCGAGGCTGCGAATTCCGCCGGGGTGCCCTGGAACCGCATGCGGCCGCTGTCGAGCAGCGCGATGCGGTCGCTCACCGCGAGCGCCTCGGGCACATCGTGGGTGACCAGCACCGCGGTGAAGCCGAACTGCCGCTGGTATTTCGCGATCATCTCAAAGACCGAGTTGCGGCGCAGCGGGTCGAGGCCGGCGGTCGGCTCGTCAAACAGCACGAGTTCGGGCCGCGTGACGATGGCGCGGGCGAGCGCGAGGCGTTTCTGCATGCCGCCGGAAAGCTGGCCCGGATAGACGTCACGATGGCGGTCGAGCTCGAGCTGACGCAGGGCCTCCAGGCAGCGGGCGCGGATCTCGGCGTTCGGCACCTGGGTCGTCTGTTCCAGGGGCAGGGCGACATTTTCCAGCGCGGTGAGCGAGTCAAAGAGCGCATTGCTTTGGAACAGGTAGCTGCACCGGCGGCGAAACTCCGCGCTCGCCACGGCATTGCCGGTGTCGAGCGCCCGGCCGTCGAAGCGGATCTCGCCCGCGTCGGGGGTGACAATGCCGGCGAGACATTTCAGGAAGACAGATTTGCCGGTGCCGCTCTTGCCCAGCACGGTGACGACGCTCCCGCGCGGCACCACGAGGTCCACGCCGGCCAGCACGGCATTCTCGCCAAAACGTTTCGCAATGCCGCGCACGGCGAGGAACAGTTCGCCGGAAGCCGCGGGAGCTGAGGCGGGGACGGTCATGTTCCGACGAGCAGAGAGGTGATCAGATAGTCGGCCGCGAGCACTGCAATGCTCGACAGGACGACGGCGCGGGTGGTCGAGGCGCTCACCGCGCGGGCGCCGGTGGCGCGGCTGCGGCGGTGGGTGTTGTAGCCGTTATGCGCGCAGATGGCAGTCGTCAGCAGGCCGAAAACGACCGCCTTGAGAAAACACTCGCGCACGTCGGGCGACCGGACCGCGAGATGTACGGAAGACCAGTAGACGCCGCCCGACAACGGCAGCAGCAGCGAACCGGAGAGAAACCCGCCCCAGATGCCCACGAGGGAGAAAAATGCCGTCTGGATCGGAAACGACAGCGCCGCCGCGATGAGCCGCGGCGCGACGAGATAGGCGTGCGGACTGGCCCCCATCGTCTCGAGCGCGGCGATCTGCTCGCTGTTCCGCTGGATGCCCAGCTCGGCGGCGAGCGCCGAGCCGGCCTGGCCGACCAGCATGAGCGCCGCGAGCACCGGCCCGAGCTCACGCACCAGCGTGAGCGCCACCAGCTCGCCCAGCACGCTGGTCGAGCCGTAGCGGTTGAGCACATAGTAGCCCTGGAGACCGAGCACGAGGCCGGTGAAGAGCCCCACGATCAGGATGACCGGCAGACACCTGACCCCCTGCTCGTAAAGCGCCCGGACGATGCGCCGCCCGAGCTTGCGCGAGCCTACCGCCGACGAGAAGGACTGCCCGGCGAAAAGGGCGAAGTCCCCCAGTTCACCGACGACAGCAAGAGAGGTGCGGCCAAGCGTTTGCAGCATGTTACGCTGGCCAACGTGAAGCGTTGTGCCAACGGAAGCAAGGGCGGGAATTAACTTCCTGTGCCGGAAGTCTAAATATTTTATGTAATTGATGATAAAACATAAATGACATTTTAACCCAGAGTTATATCCTGCGGGTCTGCCCGCGCTTCGCGCTTGTTCCGCCGCCGGTTGGCCGACAAGGTGTTCCCGATGCCTGTTGCCGCCAAATCCTTTACTTTCATCTGCGGAGCCGACGATTTCCTGGTCGGTCGTCTGGGCAAGGAGCGGTTTGAGACGTTGGTCGCCGAGGCCGGGGCCGATGACTTTTCCCGGGAAATCATCAGCGGTTTTGCCGGCAATGTGGGCGAAGTCGCGGCGGTCGTAAACCGGCTGCGCGAAAGCGTGCAGACAGTGCCATTGTTTGGCGGGCGGCGGGTGGTCTGGCTCAAGGATGTGAGTTTCCTGGCCGACACCGTGACCGGCCGGGCCGAAGGCACGCTCCAGCTCGTCGAAGATCTGCAGCAGGTGCTGGAAAAAACCAATCCGGCCGAAACCGCCCTGCTCATCACGGCGGCGCCGGTGGACCGCCGCCGGTCATTTCCCAAATGGTGCGAAAAAAATGCCGATTGCACGGTGGTCGGCGACGGCGACAGCACGGGTGAGGCGCTGGCGGGGGTCGTGCTGGCCGAAGCGCGGGCGCTGGCTGTCACGTTTGAGCCCGACGCGCTCCAGCTCCTGCTCGCCCGGATCGGCGCTAATACCAGGCTGCTGATCGCCGAGACGCACAAGCTCGCCGCCTACGCCGGCGAGGGCGCGGCGATCACCGAAGCCCAGGTCGCCGAGCTCACGCCCAATGTCGCCGAGGGGGACTTCTTCGAGGCGGCGGAGGCGTTTTTTAGCGGTGACCTGCGGTGGACGCTCGCGGCGCTGGAACGGCATTTCTTCACTGGCGGTGATGCGCGGCCGGTCATCAGCTCCCTGCAAAGCCGCAACCGCCTGCTGCTGCAAATCCGGGCGCTGCTCGACAGCGGCGAAGTCCGCGCGGGCCCGCGGGGGCTCGATGGCCTGCCCCGTGCGCAGGCGGCCTATGGCCGGCATTTCACCGGTGCCATGGAGAAGAGCGGCTACAATGTGTTCAGCCAGAACCCGTGGTATCTGGGCAAGCTGGCCGCCGGCACGAAACTCCCCGCGCTCCGCCGCCTCATCGACAACCAGCAGGAGCTGGTGGCGGCGTTTGAGGAGATTGTCGCCCGGCCCCACGGGCAGGCGGAAGTGCTCCGCGACCTCGCCGTGCGCTGCCTTGCGCCGGGCGCATAATTGCCGCAACACTGCCGCCATGCCCAAGCCCGACTCCATCCCCAACGTTCTCGCCGAACGCTATGCGTCACCGGCCATGCGCGGCCTCTGGTCGCCCGCCGGCCGGGTCGCGCTGGAGCGCGATTTCTGGCTCGCGATCATGCGCGCGCAGCGCGACCTCGGGCTCGCCATTCCCGCCGCCGCCATCGCCGACTACGAACGCGTGAAGGGACGCGTGAACCTCGCGCGCATCGCCGCCCGGGAGCGCGTCACCCTGCATGACGTGAAAGCACGCATTGAGGAGTTCAACGCCCTCGCCGGCCGCGAATCCATCCACCTCGGCCTCACGTCGCGCGACCTGACCGAAAACGTGGAGCAGCTCCAGGTGGCCCGCGCCCTGGGCGTGGTGCGCCTGAAATCCGCCGCCGCGCTGCTCGCCCTGGCGAAACGCGCCCGGCAGTACCGCGCGCTCATGCTCACCGGCCGCACGCACAATGTCCCCGCGCAGCCCACCACCCTGGGCAAGCGCTTCGCGATGTTCGGCGAGGAACTGCTGGCCGCCTTCACCCACCTGGACGAGCTGACCGGGCGCTATCCGGTGCGCGGGCTCAAGGGAGCCGTCGGCACGCAGCTCGACCAGCTCACGCTGCTCGGCGGCGACCTGGCCAAGGTCGCGCGGCTCGAACAGCGCGTGCTCAGGCACCTGGGCTTCCGCTGCGCGCTGGGCGCGGTGGGGCAGGTGTACCCGCGCTCGCTCGACTTTGAGGTGGTGAGCGCGCTCCACCAGGTCGGCGCGGCGGCGGCGAGCTTTGCCACCACGCTGCGGCTCATGGCCGGCCAGGGTCTGCTGACCGAGGGATTTCAGCCCGGCCAGGTGGGGTCGTCCGCCATGCCCCACAAGGTCAACGCGCGCAACTGCGAGCGCGTCTGCGGCCTCTCGACCGTGCTGGCGGGCCATGTCGCCATGACCGCCGCGCTCGCCGGCCACCAGTGGAACGAAGGCGATGTGTCGTGCTCGGTGGTCCGCCGTGTGGCGCTGCCCGACGCGTTCCTCGCGCTCGACGGTCTGCTGGAGACATTTCTCACCGTGCTGGCGCAGATGGACATTTTTCCCGCCGCCATCGCCGCCGAAAATGCGCGCCACCTGCCGTTCCTCGCCACCACCACCATCATGATGGAGGCGGTGAAGGCGGGCGCGGGCCGCGAGACCGCGCATGCCGCGATCAAGGAGCATGCCCTGGCCGCCGCGCGCGCGCTGCGCGAAGGCGGCGATGCCGATTTGGTCGCCCGCCTCGCTACTGACGGGCGGCTCGGCCTCCCGCGCGCGAAGCTCTCGGCGATCTTGCGGGACGCGAAACGTTTCGTCGGGGCAGCCCCGCAGCAGGCCGAGGCCTTCGCCCGCGCGGCCGCCCCGCTCGCCCGCCGGGTGCCGGGTGCCGCCAGCTACCGGCCGGGCCGGCTGCTGTAAGCCGCCGGCCGGCCAACGGCTCCGCCGGGCCGGCCGTTTTCTTTCCCGCAGCGCGTCCTTGGCAAGCGGACCGGATTGTGCACCATGGGCGCCATGTTTGTCGATGAATGCACGATCAAGGCCCAGGCGGGCGAGGGCGGGCGCGGCTGCGCGAGCTTTCGGCGCGAGAAATACGAGCCGTGGGGCGGCCCCAATGGCGGGGATGGCGGACGCGGAGGCGACATTGTCCTGCTGGGCGACGACGACACCAACAATCTCGTGGACTACAAGTTCCAGCCGCACTGGAAGGCCGGGCGCGGCGAGCACGGCATGGGCAAGGACTGCAACGGCCGCGAGGGCGACACGCGCGTGCTCCGGCTGCCGCTGGGCACCGTGGTGACCGACCTGGCGACCGGCCATGTCGTCGCCGAGCTCATCGAGGACGGCCAGCGGATCGTGCTGTGCAAGGGCGGCAACGGCGGCTGGGGCAACACCCATTTCAAATCTTCCACGCACCAGGCTCCGCGCCGGGCCAACGCCGGGCAGCCGGGCGAGGGCGGTGAATTCCGCCTCGTGCTCAAGAGCATCGCGGATGTCGGCCTCGTGGGTTTCCCCAACGCCGGCAAGTCCTCCCTCACCACGCGCATCACGCGCGCCCGGCCGCGCACCGCCGCCTATCCTTTCACCACGCTGCACCCGCAGATCGGCGTCATTGAATATCCCGTGACCTACGACCGGCTGCTGCTCGCCGACGTCCCCGGCCTCATCGCGGGCGCGAGCGAGAACCGCGGCCTCGGCCACCGTTTCCTGCGGCACATCGAGCGCTGCACGCTGCTGATGCTTCTGGTGGACATGGCCGGCGCGGACAACCGCGACCCGCGCGAGGACTATGCCACCCTCCTGCGTGAGCTGAAGCTGTATGACCCCGCGCTGCTCAAAAAACCCCGCATCGTGGTCGCCAACAAGCTGGA
The DNA here is from genome assembly GCA_903919625.1 of uncultured Verrucomicrobiota bacterium. GTDB lineage: Bacteria > Verrucomicrobiota > Verrucomicrobiia > Opitutales > Opitutaceae > CAIYUN01. The sequence continues at coordinate 18,300 of CAIXIZ010000108.1, read as the reverse complement.
CCTCCCGGTCGCCAAGGCGAATCTCGTCAAATTCAAACGCCGTCATAAAGTCACCGTCCTGGGCATTTCCTGTCTCACCGGAACCGGCCTCGAGACGCTCCGGCTGGCGCTCCGCCGCCGGGTGATCGCCGCCGGCGGGCGGCTGCGGGTGATGTCCAAGCCCGCCGCCTGACCGCCATGACCCCTGCCCAACGCCGCAATCTGCTCCTGCGCGCCAACCGCCACCTGGGCGCGGCCCTGGTGGATGCGAACCTGGTCAAGCTGGAGTCCCTGGAGGCCGCCAATGCGCGCCTGCTCGAACTGGCCGCCACCGGCGCGGTCCGGCAGCGCACGGTGCTGGGCGTGCTTGCCTATGAGCTGAAGGCGTTGCGGGAGGAGGATGCGCTCCTGCACCTCGTCGATGAACGGGGTGCCGGCCTGGTGGATTTGCGGGAGTGGGAGGTGGCCGACGACTTCAAACAGACCCTCAGCCTCGAATCGTGCTGGGATACGTGGACCCTGCCCTTTGACCGCGAGGAGGGCATCAATTGCGTCGCCACCGCCTACGGCCTCAGCGAGAGCGTGCGCGCATTTTGGGAAAAACAGCTCGACGGCCCGATCCTCTGGTACGGTGCGACCCTCGACAGCCTGGCCGACGCCATCGAAAAAATCGAGGCCGCCCGCGCCGCCGCCCCCAAGCCCTGAGCCCGCCCCCGTTTCGCCATGCCCCTCGGAAAAATCCAGACCCAGATTGTCGCCGCGCTCGGCGAGCTGGGTCGCCTCGACGCCAAACAGCGCGCCGCGCTCGCGGCCCGGCCGGAGGACCTGAGCGGCGATGCGCTCGACAAAATCCTCCAGGAGGAGCACGGCCTCACCCCGTATGTGATCTTCGTGGCGCGGGCGCGCGCCCACCGGCTGGCGCCCTGCCATGTCTCCCGCTTCCACGTCGGTCCGCAGACCTTTGAGCGGATCCCGCAGGATTTTTGCCAGCAGCACCTGGTGCTGCCCGTCGGCACCGCCGGAGATCTGCTGCTCGTGGCCGTGTCCAACCCGTTCGACGCCACCCTGGCCGCCAAGCTCCAGGGGCTCACGGGCAAAAAAATTGTCCGGCTGCTCGCCCGCGAGAAAGAGCTGCGCGACAAGCTGTTTCCCAAGGAGCAGGCCGGCGCCGCCGGCTTCGACGATGTGGTGCAGAAAATCGGCGCCGAGTTCGGGGTCGCCGGGGAGAGCCAGCTCGAGTCGGCGGATGTCAACGAGGAGTCCGGCCCGATCATCCAGCTGGCCAACCGCATCATTGAGGACGCGTATTTTTCCGGCACGAGCGACATCCACCTCGAGCCGCAGGAGAAGGACGTGGTGGTGCGCTACCGGATTGACGGCCTGTGCGTCGAAAAGCTCCGCCTGCCCGTCAAGGTCGGCCCCGCGCTGGTCGCCCGGTTGAAGATCATGTGCAATCTCGACATTGCCCAGCGCCGCCTGCCGCAGGACGGGCGCATCGTGTTCAAGCAGTACACCACGAAGGGGCTCGATCTTGATCTCCGGGTCTCCACCGCGCCGCTCAACCACGGCGAGGGCATGGTGATGCGCATCCTGGACAAGCAGAAGAGCACCCTGCCCATGACCGCGCTCGGCTTTTCGGATGAGAACCTGGTGCGCTATCGCGACTGCATCCGCCAGCCGTACGGCATGATCCTGCACTGCGGCCCCACCGGCTCCGGCAAGTCGATGACGCTTTATTCCGCGCTCAACGAGGTAAATACGCCCGACATTGTCATCCGCACCGCCGAGGATCCGATCGAGTATACCCTGCCCGGCCTGAACCAGATGCAGATGAACCGTCAGATCGGGCTCACGTTTGCCACGGCGCTGCGCGCCTTTCTCCGCCAGGATCCCGACATCATCCTGGTGGGAGAAATCCGCGACGAGGAGACCGCCGGCATCGCCATCGAGGCCGCGCTCACCGGGCACCTGCTCATCTCGACACTGCACACCAACGACGCGCCCACGACCATCTCGCGGCTCACCGACATGGGGATTGAGCCGTTCATGATTTCCTCGTCGCTCCTCTGCGTGTGTGCGCAGCGCCTGATGCGCCGCGTGTGCAAGCAATGCCGCCAGCCCTATGAGCCCGAGGGCCGGGAGAAGGCTATGCTGGAAAAGGCGCTCGGCTGGAGCGGCCCCATCCACCGGGCGGCTCCGAAAGGCTGCCCCAAGTGTGGCGGCAGCGGCTATAAGGGGCGCGTCGGCATCCACGAACTGATGGTGACCAACGAGGAGCTGGTCGGGGCCATCAACCAGGAGCTGGAGGCCTCGGAGCTGAAAAAAATTGCGATGCGCGCCGGCATGAAGACCCTGCACCAGGACAGCCTGCTCAAGGTGCGCGAAGGCCTCACCACGCTCGCCGAGGCCATCAGCACCGTCCCGCCGGACGCGTGAGGCCGGCCTTGCGGCATGGTTCTGCGCATGTGGCGCAACGCCCGCCACCCTGACACGGAGCACGCGTTGGAGGCAACGAGGCGGCCGGCAGGGCAAGGTCTCAGCCATGGTCATTGATGGCCCGCGTCGCGGTGTTTGGAGCGGTTTCAAAAAAGGCATGGCCGGCTTTTGAGACCGCACGCCTTCCTGCCTTTCGCACCAGAAAAGTGTAACCTATTAGGTTACACTTTCTCAGAAGACCCTCCGCCAGCGTAGCCGGGGTTTGACCAGTTCACCCAACGGAACGGCTACAGTTCAATTTAAACCGCCCTAGAAATGCGGCTGGCCGGCCATTTGCCATTGCTTGATGGCTGCGACCGGGTGGATGAGCATGATGACGTTGAGGATGAGGTTGTCGCGCACCACCAGCGCGCAGCCCACCTCCATGACCAGCAGCGCTGCGACGCTCAGCCGGATCCGGGCGCGCGCGGCAAACAGAAACCCGGTCGCCATCATCACGATGTCGCTCAGGGAGTTCAGCACGCTGTCGCCCTCATAGCCGAGGGCGATCGTCGACGCCCGGTAGCGGTTGATGATGAGCGGGGAATTTTCCAGCAGTTCCCAGCCGGCCTCCACCAGCACCGCGAGCAGAAACCGGCGGTGGAGCGGCACATGGCGGGCGACCCACCACAGGATCCCGAAGAACAAAATCCCGTGCGCCAGATGCGAGAACGAATACGGGTCGGCCAGCCGCTGCGAGTTCTCGTTGCTCCAGATGTCGCCTTCCCACAGCCCGAACCGCCCGTCCGGCCCGAAAAACGTGCGCCCCATCCACCGTTCAATTGCGGCCGTCGCCGTGAGCAGACCGATGAACACCAGCGCGGTACGCCCAAGCGCGGCCTGCGGTGAGGGGCGGGGAGAAGAATTCATTTTTACTATCCTGGCGCAAGGGACCATGGGCATCAAGCCACGAACCTCCCAGGACCGCACGCGCCTGAACACTAGCTGAAAGTTCCTATGGACGTGACGATTTCCCGAAGCATCGGCACGCGTAATTTTCCGTCACTTTCCGCGAACCCCGGCCGCCTCGGTTTGCCGCCGCAGAAGCTGGGCGCGGAGATAGGTGTCGGGCTGGGTGTTGCGCCACGCCGTCAGCCACAGGCTCGACAGCAGCTCCCCGCCACGCAGCAGTTGCTCTTCGAGGAACGCCTTGCCCTCCGCACTTGCGGCTGGCGAGTCGCCCTTGAGCTTCCCTGCCTGGTCGAGCGCGTAGAGCGGCTCCACTTGGGCGTGCTGCGTCGCGAGCTGGCTCATCACGGTGCTGAACAGCGTGTCACGGGTGCCGGGCGGGGTGGCGGTGGGCAACGTCCGGGCGGGCCGGGCGCGCGGGAGCACGTCAGCGGGGACAAGGCCAACCTTGGCCATGAACCCGCCGTCTATCCACGCGTGAAATCCGCTCCACGTCGTATAGCCCTTGGGGTTGTCGCCCACCCAGCCGTTGTTGTGCATCGTGGTGTGCAGCGGCTGCGTGCTGTCGCCGACGTAGTGCCCCATCACCCCCATGGTATAGATGATGTTGGCCTGGGCGTTGGCGATCTCGTCCGGTGTGCCACCCGAGTCCTGAAACGTTTTCAGGGAGGAAAACTCCGACTTGAGCCGCGCGTAATTTTCCGTGATGGCCCAGGGCAGAAATCCCGGCCATTCGCGGGTGCGGTCGGTGTCCTTGGCCGGGTCGATGGCGGGCAGCTTGTCCGGGTGCGCGGCCCGGGCGGCGGCAAACTGCGCGGCAAATTCGTAGCGCAGCGGGCTGATGGTGGCGGCCTCCAGGCCGACGGCGGTGAGCTGCTCCAGGTCGAGATAGTGGTCGAGACTGTTGGCCTGCCGGAGGGCGAGGTCGGTCGTGTTGCGCCAGCGGTCCGGCTCGCCCGCGAGAAAGGCAATCCGCTCGGCGGCCTGGGGGGTGCGCACAAACGCCGGGAATTCCGGCGGCAGACCGGCGAGTGCAAGCTGGTTGACGAGGCGGTGGCCGGCGTAGTCCCAGGCGTGGAGCGCGGGGGCGGCGCACAGGGCGGCGAGCAGGAGCGGGACGAGACGGAGATTCATGGCGGCAAGGAGGGCGTGGGAAGCGCGGCCCCAGCCAAACTGGTCGCGGGAAAGTTGCAACTGTGGCTCGCCTCAGGGGTCGAAACAGGCCACTTTCCGCCGTGCGCATGAAATTACACCCCTGGCTGTTTTTCTGCTGGGTCCTCGCCTGGCCGGGACCTGGCGGGTGGCTGCGTGGGGCGGACGCGGTGGCGGCACCCGGCGATCCGGCGGCCAGCGTCATCATCCTCGCCAACAGCGCCGACGAGGACTCGCTCGACATCGCGCGGCATTACGCGGCGCGGCGCGGGGTGCCGATGACGAACATCATCAGCCTCAGGCTTTCGACGGCCGAGACCATCTCCCGGGGCGAGTTTGAGACAACGCTTTACCAGCCATTGCAGGACGAGCTGGTCCGTCGGAAATGGATGGATGCGATGGAGCTCACCACGGCCCGCCCCACCCCGTCCGACCCCGGCGGGATCCGGGGCAAATATCTGATTCTGCGCCACCATATTTCCTACCTGGTGGTTTGCCGCGGCGTCCCGTTGCGGGTGGAGCCCGATGCCAGCCGGCCGCCCGACTCAAAAATTGTCCAGCCCAAGGCGGCGCTCGGCAACAACGGCGCGGCGGTGGATTCGGAACTGGCCATGTTGCCGCAAAGCGGCTGGCCGCTCAGCGGCTCGGTGCCCAATCCGCTGTTTCATAATGATTATCCGCTCGCGTTGCACGAAACCCAGGTGGTGAAGGTGGGCCGGCTGGATGGCCCCACGGCGGAAGCCGCGCGCGGGCTGGTCGATCTGGCGCTGACGGCCGAAACCACCGGACTCATCGGCCGCGGTTACGTCGACCTGGGTGGTCCGTTTGCGGAAGGTGACAAATGGCTCGCCGCCGCCGCGAAGGAGCTGGACACCCTGGGCTTTGATGCCGACGTGGACCGTGAGCCGGCCACGCTCGCGCCCGAGGCGCGGTTCGATGCGCCGGTGCTTTATTTTGGCTGGTATGCTTCGGCGGTCAACGGCCCGTTTGCCCGGGCCGGTTTCCGGTTTCCGCCGGGTGCGGTGGCGCTGCATATCTACAGCTATTCCGCCTCAACGCTGCACGGCGCCGGCGACACCTGGGTTCCGGGGCTGGTGGCGCGCGGGGTGACCGGGACGCTGGGCAATGTGACCGAGCCCTACCTCCAGTTCACCCACCAGCCGCAGCTCGTGCTGCATGCCCTGGCGCGGGGCGACACCCTGGGCGATGCGGCGGCCTATGCGATCCCGGGATACAGTTGGATGGGAATCCTGATTGGCGATCCGCTCTACCGTCCGTTTAAGGTTCCGTGGGCGGACCAATGGCGCGACCGCGCGAAGCTCCCGCCCGACCAGCAGCCTTATGTGGTGCTGCGGCAGATGCATTTGCAGGAGGCCGCCGGTCACCAGGCCGAGGCGCTGGCCATCGGGCAGGAGACGCAGGCGGCGGGCTTCACCGCGCCAGTGGCGCTCACGCTGGCGGAGCTCCAGCGCACGGCGGGCGACAAGGAGGCTGCAAAACTTACGCTCCTCCCTTTCCTTTCCCCGGAAAAAAATAGCCGGCCGGTCGAGCCGGCGCTCGTGGTGGCGGCGGCGCGACAGTTGGAGGCCTTGGGCGAGCCCAAACTGGCGCTCGAGCTGTGGCGGCAGGTGCTTGCGCGTAACCCGCCGGCGGCCTGGCTCAAGCCGGCGATTGCGGTTGCCCGCGCCGCAAAGGACAACGCGCAGGTGGCACGTTGGGAAGAAGCCCTGACGGCATTGACGGCACCAGCGGTATCCCCCAAGTGAGACCGGGCGGATCTGGTTGTCTCAAAGCGCGGATTGAGGCGCACCTGCACGAAGGCTTGCACGCGGGCCGCCGGTGAGGCCAAGTTTTCCCATGCCTGCCTTTTCCGCCCTCGGCCAGCGCGCACGTCCGCCCACCATCGCGCGGCTCATGTCGCTGGCCTTGGACAATCCGCGCCTGCTCTCGCTCGCCGCCGGATTCACCGACAACCGGACGCTGCCTGTGGCCGCGGTGAAAACGGCGGTGGACGCATTGGCGGCGCAGCCGGCTGCGCCGGAGTGGTTGCAATATGGGGCAAACCAGGGCCGGCCACGGCTCCGTGAGCTGCTGGCCACGCGGCTGGTGGCGCAGGACCCGGGGCTTGATCCCAACGCAACTGCGTCCGGCCTGTTCATCACCAACGGTTCGCAACAGGCGCTCTATCTCGCCATGCAGGTGCTGGGTGATCCGGGCGACATCGTGCTCGTGGACCGGCCCAGCTATTTTGTATTCCTGGAATTGCTGACCGGCCTCGGCATCACGGCGCGTTCACTGCCGGTGGACGCCGCCGGCAAACTCGATACAGCCGCGCTCGGCGCGCTGCTCGCCGGGATGAAAACGCGCGGCGAGTTCAAGCGGCTCAAGGCGGTCTATTTCGTCAGCTATTATTCCAATCCCTCCGGCCGCAGCCTCGATACCGCCGAGAAAAACGCCCTCGCCGCCACTCTGACCGCCCACGGTGCGACTGTCCCGGTGATTGAGGATGCCGCCTATCGCGAACTCTGGTTTGCCCGGCCACCGGCGGCGGCGGGCGTGCTGGCGCTGCCCGCGTGGGAAAAATTTCCCCGGCTCTATCTTTCCACGCTCACCAAGCCCTTTGCCAGCGGCCTGAAGGTCGGCTGGGGCGTCTGCACCGATGCCGGCTGGCTCGCGCGCATGCTGCACACCAAGGGGCACCACGATTTTGGCACGGCAAATTTCAACCAGGCCATATGCGAGCAGGCGCTGGCGACCGGCGGGCTGGACGCGCAGCTGGCTGTCTCACGGCCGGCCTACGCGCGCAAAATGCGGGCGTTGCATGAAACCCTGCTGGCGGCCGGGCTGCCCGTCCTGGGCTGGAGCTGGCGCGAGGCGGAAGGCGGGCTTTACCTCTGGCTGGAGGCGCCGGCCGCGCTCGACACAGGGCTCGATTCGGCGTTTTGCCGCGCCTGCGTGGAGGCCGGTGTGCTGTATGTGCCCGGCGAACTGTGTTTCGGCGACGAAGTGCCGAAAAATTTTATCCGCCTGAGCTACGGCGTGCTGGCCGAACCCGAGCTGGCCGAGGCCGGCCGCCGCTTCGCCGGGGTGGCGGCGAAATTTGGCTATGGCGAGGATTCTGGCGGATCTTCCACCGGAACCGGTCTGGGCGGCGCGGCAAAATCGAGCCGGTAGTAAATTTCGTTTTGGGTCTCTTCGGGATCAGGGTTGATGCTGGTGACATTAAAATGGCGAAAGCCGACCGACCAGACGGCGAAATTGTCGTGTGAATAACGAATGGGCTGCCGGTCATAGAAGTCGAGGGGCACGGCCGGCAAATAGGCCGGCACAAGCTGGTCCAGCCTGGCGGGAAGTTCACCATGTTCGGCAAAGTAAATTCGAAGGGCGAAGAATGCTTCTGAGGCAGAGTGCCTGGACTGTTCATCGAAATGCGTCTCCACTACTATGTATGGCAAAGCCACTACTCCTGTAGATAAAAGGACACGCCCCACAAGATTGTTTGGATTGAACACCCGCCAGTCATTACCCCCCAGCAGCCGTTCATATGCTCCATTAGTCCATGCGTAGATCGTGGCTCCGTCGGCGTTGGACAGCTTGATCGCACTGCGGAATTCGTCAGCCAGCAGACGTTGGCTTTGGTATGGTTTAAAGAGTAACGGCCAATTGATGCCATTTTGGACGATGGCGGGCAGGGGGCGAGACCAGGACAAAGCGGACAAGGACTGGTTGCCTTTGTGGTGTGCAAAATCCGCAAAAACCACCATGTCATCTCGACCGATCGCCCGAAGCGTTTGAGCGAGATCCTGATTATCTGACCTTACGGTGAGGAGCACGTCCAGCGCCCGGCGAAGGGCCGCCGGAGAAATCTCTGAATGATCCGCCATGCTGACCAACGTCTTTTCCGTGATACGGGACCAATTGTATCCGCTGAAATATGTGAACTCGGTTCCGCGTGACGTCTCTAGGTGATGGGCAGCACGAAGGCTGGTGAGCAAGGTTTCGATGCCGGCCTCCGGCTGGCCGGCATAATACTGTGACCAGCCTTGGATGATCGAAAGCCGAGACAAATTGGAGAATTCATTGGAGGACCAATGAAACGCCGGGTCGTTGAGGGGAGCTTGCCCCGACGGCAAGGCGGCAGCCTGTGCCAGCAACGGCCAGATTTTTTCGGTCGAGGCGAGCCAGGAGGCGGCCTTGGTGTTGTCCCATTTCTCGCCCTTGAGCATCGCGTCGACAACCCGCTGCTCATCCATCTCAAGCCGGAGATAGTCCCAGTTGTTCAGTTTGGCGGCTTGTTCGATGAAGAGGTACGCATTCTGGTCGTCGGCCAGCTTGCGTGGCGTTGGCATCAGGTCGCTGACCTCGGGGGCGTCTTCATCGCGTGACCACAGGCCGAGCGCGACCAGCAGTAACGCCAACCCGATGCCCAGCATGACCCAGCGCTGGCGGCGGGCCTGTTTGCGGCGTGCATCGGGCAAATCGTCCATAGTGGGGCGGGGAGACTCCAGCAGCTTCATCGCATCCGTTTCGGTCGTCGAGGCTGCAGTTACCGGCCCGCCACATGGTAGCGCCAATTTGCGGCCATGCAAACCGTGGCCAAACCATGGCTGTTATGCTCTCAGCCCAAAGCGAGGGCGACTTTCGTCGCCATCTCCAGCCCCTGATTCGGGCGTCGGCCAGCGACGCCCCTACATATCACCCTGCGCTTACTTAATCTCCTTGTGGAGCGTGTGGCGCTTGAGGAAGGGGTTGTATTTCTTCTTCTCGATGCGCTCGGTGACGGTTTTCTTGTTGCGCGTGGTCAGGTAACGGGAGGTGGGTTTCCCTTCCTTCTTGGCTTCGGTGCATTCCAGGGTGACGAGTTCTTGCATGGTGTTAAATTGGCTGAGGGGTCAGGACACCGCTTCTTCCCGTCGGGTGCAACCTCAAAGTTCCGGGGCTCAAACCGGGGCGGAGATTGGAATCAGTATGGCTGGAGGAATCACCGGGCAACCCAAGACGTTTCCCAGTGGGTTAAGCGTCGCCTAAAGCCCGCCGGAGCGTCTCGACCTCCTGACTCAGGCGTGCCACATCCGCCTCCAACGCGGCCAGCCGTTGCTCGGTTTCCGGCGGAAGCATGAGTGCGACCGACAGCGGTTCGTCGGCCGGGGCTGCCGCCGGTTCACCGGTCAGCAATTGCGCCCAGCGTGCCTCCTTTTGTCCGCGTTGCCGGGACAGCCGGCGGGCCAATGCGCCCTCGGGACGGGCGGCCAGTGCCTGGAGGTGGGCCTCAATTTCCTCCGCCGACAGCGGCAGCATGCGTTCCGTGCGGGTGCGGAGCTCCGCCGTGGTCTGCGGTCCGCGCAACAGCAGTTCGCAGAGCACGACCCGGGCGCCGGCCTCCAGCGGATAGACCTGGTCGAGGGTCTGGCGAAATTTGGGCACCCGCGCATCGGCTCCGGCAAACACGGTTGCGAGCCGCCGGTGCCGCAGGCCGTCGAGCCCCGTCTCGACCTCCCGCGAGGCCACGTCGAGCACCGGGTCGCGATTGCTGCGCTGGTTGCAGGCGTTGACGAGGGAGTTGAGGGTGAGCGGGCAGACATCCGGCGTAGTCAGCTCCTTCTCGATCAGGCAGCCCAGCACGCGCGCTTCCAGCGCGGAAAGCGACGGTGAGGCGGACAGGGCTGGGGAGGGGACAGGTGAATTTTCCACAGGAGTTTCCGCTGATTACGCGGAAGGGCGCGGATAAATCAACCACCGGGAAGGGAGGATGGTCAGAGCCGGCCGCGATGAGCGCAAAAGACCGGGCCAAGCCAGCGCGTTGGGGTCAACGCGCTCCACCTCAGGCTCGGTCTGCCGTAGGCCAGCTCGGTAAGCTGGCTGGTCCGGCATACGCCAGGTCAGCGACCTGGCCTACAGCCGAAAACCGGGCCGGGGGCGTCCCGGCTCCATTCGGAAAATCCCGGCGGCCGGAAGGCCACCGCTCCGATTTGCGAGCCGTCAAATCCCGGCGAGACGCGTGGTGGCGTCGCCGAATTTGTCGAGCTTCACATCCATGCGGTCCATCAGCGAGAGATAGAGGCTGCACAGTTTGCGGTTTTCGTCGCCGGAATTGGTGTAGTCGAGCACCCGGCCGGTCTGAATGGTGCCGCCGAGCGAGCCCGAGGTGAGCATCGGGACCTTGGTGCTGTCATGCTTGGAGCCCGACCACATGTTGGACATGAAAACGATGCAGGAATTGTCCAGTACCGTGCCCTCGCCCTCCGGCATAGCCGCCAGCCGGTTGGTGAGATAGGCAAACTGGCTGACGTAAAACTGGTTGATGCGCATGAACGCATCGTCGTCCTCATGGCTGGCGAGATGGTGGGCCAGTTTCGCACCTTCGATGACCGGGTAAAACAGGCCGGAGATGTCGCGGCAGAGCAGCAGGGTCGCGATGCGGGTCTTGTCGGTCTGGAGCGCGAGCGCGAGGATGTCGCACATGAGGCGCATGTGCTCGCGGATGTCCTCGGGCAGGCCGTTGTCGGGCCGTTTCATCGTGATCATCGCCGGGCCGGTGCCGCGGTCGCGGGCGCTGGCATCGGCGCGGGCTTTGGCGGCGCGCATGTTTTCGGCGCGTTGCTCGACCTCGCGGACGCTGGTGAGGTACTCGTCCAGCTTGGCCTTGTCGGTCGAGCTCACCTGGCGGCGGAGGGTGGCGGCCTGCGCCATCACCCGGTCAAGCACGCTTTGGTTGCGCTGGTCGCCGCGGTTGTCAAAGAGGCTGTCGAAGGCAAGCGAGGGATAGACCTCCATCGGCACGGGCGAGGTGGGGGTCTGCCAGGAGATGTGCGAGCTGTAGGCCATCGAGAAATTGGTCTCGTGGTAACCCGTGACCGGCTGTTCGCAGCCGAGGACAAGGCTGGGCTGCACCGTCTGGTCGCCAATGTGCTGCGCCAGCACCTGGTCCATGCTGACTCCGCCATGGAGCTCGGCCCCCTTCATGAGCGGCGCTCCCGACAGCAGATTGCCGGTCATGCCGGGATGGATGCCGACATTGGTGGCCGCCTTGTTGTAGAGTCCCTTAATGTAGTTGATCCGGTGTTTGATGGGCTCGAGCGGCTTGAGCGCCTCGCCGAGCTGCATCCCACCGTCCGCGGCCGCGGAAGCGGTCCAGTATTTCTGGTTTACGCCGTTGGCCATGAACATCACCGCGAGCCGCTTGGGGGCGGCGGCCGGCACGCCGGCCTTGGTGACCGTGTCGGCGCCCCAGACGGGCAGCGACTCCAGCCAGGGGAGCGCCATCACGACCCCCGCACCGCGCAGAAATTTCCGGCGCGAAATGCGGTGCTGGAAGGCGGCGGCGGATTTTTCGTTGGGGTCGCGCATGGGGTCAGTTGTTGGCGATGCCGGCCGGGCTGGCCGAGACCCTCTTGTTACGGAATTGCGGGCTCGTGACAAGATATTCCACGAGCGTGCCGAAACGGTACTGGTTGGCGGCGAGCCGGCCCTTCAGGTCGGCGATGAGGAGGTCATCCGAGAGCAGGAGGGTGCGCCCCAGGGCGTACGCCGTGAGTTTGCGGGTGAGGTTGTCGAGAAATTCGTCCTGTACCTTCGTGCGAAAATAATCCTTCAGACCGGCGAGCCCCACCTCGTCGGTGCCATCGGGAAAGGTCGCGTCAATCTGCACCGGCCGTCCGGCGAGGTCCTTGGCGCGCACCTCGCCGACGGGGCCGTAGCCTTCAAAGACGAGACCGAACGAGTCGAACTTGTTGTGGCAGCTGGCGCAGGTTTTGTCCTCGCGATGCCGGGCGAGTGTCTGGCGGAGCGTCAGGTCGCCGAGCTTGGTCTCGTCGGTGGGGAGGACGGGGACGTTGGGCGGCGGGGCGGGAATGCGTTCGCCCAGCAGTTTGGTGACAACCCAATGGCCGCGCTTGACCGGACTGGTGCGAAGGCCGGGGGCATTTTTGGTGAGAAACGCCGCCATGGGCAGCAGGCCGCCGCGCGCATATTGGTCGGCCTGGTCCACGCGGATCCAGCCGTCATTGGCCGCCGCCGTGGCGGGCAGGGGCATTGCATAGTGTTTGGCCAGCACGGGATTCACAAAGGTGTAATTTCCGTAGATGAAATCCAGCACCGAGCCGTCGTGGCGCACCAGCTCGGTGAAAAACCGCATCGGCTCCTCAAACATGGCGGACCGCAGCTCGTTGGTAAACTCGGGGAACCGCGCGCGGTCGACGGCATTATGCTCCTCAAAGCGGCGGATATCGAGCCAGTTGCCGCCAAATTCGGTGGCCAGCCCGCGGATGCGGTCATCCGCCATCATGCGGCGCGCTTCGGCGGCCAGCACCTCGGGCCGGTGCAGCTCGCCGGCGGCGGCATGGGCGAGGAGCTGGGCGTCCGGCATGCTGGACCAGAGAAAATAACTGAGGCGGCTGGCCAGTTCGTAGTCGCCCAGTGGTTCCACGTCGGCGGCCGGCGCCGCGTGGATCAGGCTGGCATATTTGCCGGTGCGCCCGGTCGCTGTGGCGGGCTGGTCGGCGAGGCCGGGCAGCGCGATCCGGAAGCTGAAGCTGGGGGACATCAGCAGGCTGACCACGGAATCGCGGATCGCGTCCTCATGGCCAAGTTTCTCCGCCCGCAGGGAATGGTAAAACGCGAGCACATCTTCCTGTTCCGCCCGCGTGAGCGGCCGGCGCCACGCGCGTTCCGCCCACTGCAGGAGTGACCGGAGCTGCACCGGTTCCGCGGCCGCCCGCGCACGGTCCAGGGCGCGGATGGAGTCATTCATGTTCGTAAAATAATCCTCAACCGCCTGCAACGCCGCCGCGTTGAGATTGCTGTCCTTGACCTTTGTGACATAGACGGAGGCCATCTGCCGGAGCTTGGCCTCGGTGGTGATGTCTTCGTCCTCTGACCGGAAAAGGTTGAACTCCGGGGCGAGCATCAGGCTCGGTGGTTCCGCCCGTTCAAACCAGATGAACTCCTTGAGCTGCCGGTAGGGAACCAGGGCGACGAAATCCAGCTCCTGCCAGAGCCGGTCGAGCTCACGTTGCTGCGCCTCATCGAGCACCAGTTCACAGAGCGGTGCGTCGTCCCGGAAATAGCCCATCTGGCTGTGGAATCCGGCCGTGAGCAGCCGGTGCCCCTGCAGATCCGTGGTGATGTCGCGCGGGTTGGTCAGAAACATCCGGGCCCGCTCCCATACGGCAAAGGCATCCGGAAAAATTGCGCAAAATTTCCTGAACGATGCCTCATAACGCTCACGGGCGGCGGCCTCCGACGGGATCAGCATGAGCGGATCGGTGGCGCTGTAATAGGTCATGTCCACCTGCAACGCCTGGCCGGCGGGATAGGCCATGCGGTTGGTGGCGAATTGCCGGTCCTTCCAAAGCACCATGGTCTGCGAGCCGGCGGCCACAATGCGGTCATTGGGCACCAGATTGGCGATCTGGGGCTGCACAAACGGACGCAGCTCCACGATGAAGGCATTGATCTGCCGGCTGGCCGTGGCCACTTCCACCGGCTCCCGGCCGTTGGCCGGCGGGGGTAATTTCCGCCACCGGTCCTGAATGGCTGCGATCGGCCCGCGTTCTTCGCCGATGGCGGTCAGCGCGTCCCATACTTTGCCCAGATATTTGGGGCTGAGGCCCGCAGCTTTGGCGAAGTCGGCCAGCGTGGCGCCGGGCCGGCCGAGTTCGGCGCGGTGCTGGAAGCGCCACGCGGCGGCAAAATAGCCGGTATAATCCACCGATTGCGCCAAATAGTTGCCGGACTGGCTGGCGACGTTCAGGCTCTGGCGTTTGTAAAAATCCACGATGCGGTTGACGGCGTATTTGCCCCGGTCCTCGTCTGTCACCACCGGGAACGGGGCGAAGGCCAGACCGTCGGGCTTGAACACGAGGTGGTCGGCCACCAGCCGCGCGGCCTCGAGATATTTTTTCACGAGCGACGGCGACATCGCGAGCGACTCGCCGGAATTGTCAAAGCCCGCCTCATTGGCCGGATCGACCGGAAATTCCCTGGCCGGGCGGATGTCCACGCCGGTCAGGTCGCGGATGGTGTAATCAAATTCCGCATTGCTCAGCCGCCGGGCGAGCACGAGGCCGGGGTCACCGGCGTGGCGGCGGGCCTCCGAGGTCCGCATGGTTTCCAGCCAGGCGACGACCGGTGCGGCCTGCGCGGGGGCGGGATGCTTTTTCGCCTCGTCCGGCGGCATTTCGCCGGCCTTCAGCCGTTCCCAGACCAGGCTCCAGTGGGCGGTGTCATTCGTGACGGCGTCCAGGCTGGCAAAGCCGCCAAGATCGAGCCCCGCTTCGGGTTTCGGGCCGCTGTGGCACTCGGTGCAATAGGTCTGGACAAAGGGTCTGACCGTCGTGTCAAAGCCGGCAGCCAGCTGTTTCCGCTCCTGCCGCTCCGTCGCGCCAGTGGTTGACGAAGACGTCGCGCACGCCGACCAGAGCAGCGCGAACCCGGCCAACGTCGTTGGCCCTGAGACAAGCAGCAGCAGTTTTTTCCGCATTTGGTAAGCCGGGACAGGCAGGGGGAGGGCGCTCAGGGTTTCGCCGGGGCGGCGGGTTTGTAGCCCTGCCAGACCCACTCGTAGGCCTCGGCGTAGGTCTGGTTGCGGGCGGCGCTGTCCACATGGCCCGCGTTGAGCGCGAAGGCGTATTGGTAATGGTAGCCTCTGGCGCGCAGCACGGCGGCCATGTGGTTGTTCGCCTCGACCCAGTCATGCATGTTGTCGCGCATGACGTTCGGATTGAACAGGTCCTTGTCGCCGACCTCCATCCAGATGCGGATGGGCTTCGGCGCGCTCTGCGCGATGAGGCTCTCGTGGTAGCCCCACGCGCCGTGCGGCGTTTCGGGGTAGCACGGCCACTGCTGGTTCACAAAGGGGCCGGAGTAGGAGATGATCCGGTGGTAAAGGTCGGGGCGATACCACGCCATCGAGAGCGCGGCAGCCGCGCCCGAGCTGCCGCCGATGGCCCCGCGGCCGTCGGGATCCTTGGTGATGGTGACGTGGGCGTTTTTCTCCACGAGCGGCAGCACCTCGGTCTCGACGAACTCGGCCAGCTGGCCGGACATCGTGTCGTATTCGAGGCCGCGCTGGCTGCCCTGGGCGTCGCCGCCGCCATGGTTGACGCCCACCGCGACCAGCGGCGGGATGCGGTGCTGGGCGATGAGGTTGTCGAACACGGCGGCGGGCAGGTAGCCGGCGCCATCAAACCCGACCATGAGCGGGGCCGGCGTGCCAGGGACATAGCCGGCGGGGACATAGACCGAGATCACTCGGGTGTAGGTGTTGGGCCGGGTGCTCACCACCAGCGTGTAGGGATTGCTGGGGTCCACCGTGTTGTTGCCGACGCGGGCGATGCCGGGATAAATTTTGCTGTCAGTCGAGCTCATGCTGAAGGTGATGGTGGTTCCCTTCGGCACGCCCTCGGCGACAGTCAGCTCCGGCGCCCGCACATAGTTTGGGCCGATGACGAAATCCCCCTCGGCGTGTAGTGGCGGATTGGCCCCGGGCGCGCCCTGCACCTTGGTGTCGGCGGTGGCATCGGCGAGATTGGAGGATTTTTTTTGCACCGCCGCGGCGAGCGCCTCGGCATTGGGGCCGGCCGGGATGAGCAGCGGCGTGCCGGGCGCGTTGGGGGTGCGGGTGGGAATGCCACCGCCGCCCTGGCGCGCCCCGCCCCGGGGGGCGCTCAGCGTGGCCAGCTGGGTTTTTTGGGCATCCGACAGCAGGGTGCTGATTTGGGCCAGGCTGGCGTTACGCACCGTGGTGAGGTTGGTCTGGGCGTCCGTCACCGCCTGCTGCCCCTGGGCGATGGCAGCAAGGAGCGGGGTGAGCTGGGCCACCTGCGCTTCGGTCAGGGTGAGCGCCGTAGTCAGGTTCTCGATGGCCAGCGGGTTCGCTCCGGGGGGGGCGCCGGCGGCGCGGCCACCGGCACCAAAGCTGGCGGGCACGGAGCCGAGGGAAACGGCGAGGGCAAGCAGCAGGACAGGGCGAAGCGGGGTCATTTTCATGGGGTGAAGGCGAAGTGACAGGGTGGCGACAGAAAATCCCAATCCGCTCCTGTCACAAGCAAAATGCATGGCGGGCGGCGCGTTCAAAAATTCTCCGGAAAGAAACTTTCGCCAAACCGGGGCATGGCCGTTTGCTCAAGCCATGGCTCAGGTTGAAAACCTCCGCACTCCTGGCGACAAATCCGCCGGCGGGCTGCACCATTTTGGCCGGATGCTCGACAAGATCCGTCTCATGGCGGCGGGCCGGTTGCCGCCGGACTATCACCGCAACTATGGACTGGCCGTGGGGCTCGACGGTCAGCTCTGCGGCTTCCTCAACGTGACTTTCGTGGAAGTGGAGGCGCGGGTGCGCGAGGGCGGAGCGGATGCCGACATCGTGGAGTGGGTGTTTGCCCGCGGGTTGCGGCCCAGCCGGACGCAGGCATACATTTGGAATGAGCACTCCCGCAAGCTGGGCTGGAATGACCGCATCTCGGCCTATCTGCAAAAGCAGAAAGCGGAGTCGGGCCTGGCCGGCCATCCGGCCTGCACCACCTTTGAGCTGATCGACCTGAATGAGGGGCGGACCCCGCCGGCCGCCGGAGGCTGACCGCACCGCTCCGGCCAGCCGCTTGCCGCCTACCGCCGTTTTTCCGTGAGCGGCAGCATCACGCCGCGCCGGAACAGCGCGACCTGGCTGGTGCTGGAGGAGACCACCACGGAGAGGCAGTCCGCCGCGACACTGATCGCCGCCGCCGCCGCGTGCCGGCTCCCCAGCCCGCTCGGCAGCGCATGGTCGCTGTCGGCCGCCTGGATGAGGCTGCCCGCCGACTCCACGACGCCGTCCCCGCGAATGACAAATCCGCCGTCGATGGAGGAGAACTCCTTCACCGTCTCGTCCATGAATGGGTTGAGGATGTTCCGGTCCTCCTCCTTGTAGCCGAAGAACGGGTTCAGCACGAGGGGCTTGGTGAACGACTCGACCTTCTCGACGTCGCCGATGACAAAGAGGCAGCCGACCGGCCGGCCCTCCCGCCCTTCCACCGCCAGCTCGGTGGCGACGGCGATCACGCGCTCCAGCACCTCGGGTTTGACGTCCTCCGGCAGCAGATCGGCGGTTTGCCCCGTGAGCAGCGTCTGGAATTCCCGCTCCACGTCGACGACCACGAGCGTGTCAAACTGGTTGCTCCCGGTCATGCCGCCCACGCAGCAGACGCGATCGGTGAAGCTGATGATCCCGCGCGTCAGGGCCACGAGCATCGCGCTGCGCAGCTGCGCCAGCCGCTGGCTGGAGAACGAGCGCACCTGGATCGTCTCGGCGAAGCCCTTCTGGTCTTCACTTGGCTCGATCGGGTTCCGGGTGACGAGGATCGTCTTCATCTTCGTCGGCACGGCATCCGACTCGATGCCGCCGACAAACGTGTCGCCGAAAATCATGATCGCCCCGCAATCCGCCCCCGCCGCCACGCGCTCCGCCTCGCGGAACATCAGGCGGTTGACGCGATTCTGCTGCGTCTGGACCGGCCGAATGCCGCCAAAGCCGCCAATCAGCCGCTCGTGCAGCGCATCGAGGTCGGGCGCCCCGACGAGGTTGGCGATCAGCTCCGGCTCCTTCACCTGGCGGGCAATGGACGCCAGCACCTGCAGGTAATCGCGTGCCTTCTCGCCCGCGATCAGCATGAAAATCAAATGCACGCGCTCGTCGTCGACGGCGCCGTCATGGCGGATGCCGACGCGGCTGCGGCCGATGGCGAGGACGTAGCGGCGGCCCATCTTGACGCGGACGTGCGGCAGCGCGACGCCGAGGCCGAGGTAGGT
>CAIXIZ010000107.1 GCA_903919625.1 uncultured Verrucomicrobiota bacterium | reverse complement strand
TGCTGGCGCAGACCCCGAAAGATTTGGCCGGTGCCGCGGCGCGCGGCGTCGTCTGGCATGGCCAGGCGGCGGATCTGCTGGCACAGGCACATGGCCAGATCGCAGTGACGACGACGCAACTGCTGGACTTTCTGCCGGCGGTGCTGCGGGAAAAGTATGCCAACACCTCCCTCGCAGGACCTGCGACGCCTGGATCATGAAGGGTGGCGCTGAAGAGCTTTCGCAGGCGCAAGCCTATCTGGTGCTGAATGCGCTGCCGAACATCGGCCCCATCACGCTCAACCGTCTGCTGGCCGCCCTCGACGGCGATCCGCGCAGCGTGCTCGGGGCCGACCGGCGGCAGCTGGAGGCCGTGCGCGGCGTTGGCCCGGTCATCAGCGCGAGCCTTGCGGGCTGGCGCGAACACTTTGACCTGTCCCGTGAGGAAACGCGCATGGCGCAGGCCAGGGTGACCTTTGTGACCACCCCCGACGCCGCCTATCCCAAGCTGCTGCGGGAAATCTCCGACCCGCCCATCGGGCTCTACCGCAAAGGCACCTATGAGTTTGGGCAGCCCTGCATCGCCATCGTGGGCTCGCGGCGGACCACGCTCTACGGGCAAAGTGTCGCCAAAAAGTTCGGTGCCGAGCTGGCCCGGCTGGGGTTTTGTGTGGTCAGCGGGCTGGCGCGGGGCATTGACACCGCGGCGCATGAAGGCGCGTTGTCGGTGGGTGGCAAGACCGCCGCCGTGCTGGGGACGGGCATCGATCTGGTCTATCCGCCGGAGAATCTGGCCCTGTACCGGCAAATGGAGGAGCATGGCGCGGTCTTGTCCGAATTTCCCTTTGGCCGGCGTGCGGACCGGCAGTCGTTCGCGATGCGGAACCGGATCGTCGCCGGCATGAGCGAGGCCGTGGTTGTGGTGGAAAGCAATGTGGACGGCGGCGCGATGATCACCGCGAAATTTGCCGGCGAACAGGGGCGGTTGCTCTTCGCCGTTCCGGGGCGAATTGACCAGGCGACGAGCGCCGGCTGCCACCAACTGATCCGGGACGGCGCCACTCTGCTGACCGGCGTGGACGACATTTTGAACGAGCTGAACTATCTCGACGGCCTGCGCCCCTCGGCGATTCCCGCAAAGGCGGGGACGGAGCCGGCTGGCCTGGTCGCCGGAGCCGCGCAACTCTCGGGCGAGGAACAAAAAGTGTTCGCCGTCTTTGCCGGCGGGGCGCTGGTGTCACCCGACATGCTGGCGGAGCAAACGGGCCTGCCCGTCGCGCTGCTTTCGGGCACGCTGATGATGCTCGAGCTGAAACGGCTGATCGTGAAGCGCGCCGACGGGACATTCGAGGCGCGAGGTTGAATGGCGCAGCCAGCGCAGCGTTGGGTCCGGGCGGACCGACCCAGGATCACGGGAAGACAAGCCCGTTAATCCGGCTTAAGGGCCTTTCCGCCCTCGTAGATGTAGTGGTGCCATGCTTCGTCATAGTAAGGGCGGTGCCGATAATCCCCCTCTTCGCGAACGAAAACCAACCGGCGCAAATCAATCACATATTGGGCACGCAGATTGGCCAGGTTCAGCGTGATGGACAGGAAGTCACCGGTCAGCACTTGGGCGATCTTGGCATCAGCCTGCCCCGGCAGCTGGCCAAAATTCACGCCAATCGAACTGTCGAAAGCGGGAAAATGCACCTCCTGATGGGTGGCCAGATCGACCATGTGAACCGTGGCCTGACCGCTGGGTGCGTTGGTGCCGGTGACCACCGGGCTGGACCCGGTGACAAACAGGATCGAATTTCGGCCGGGAATTTCGAGGTAATAGGGTTCAAAGCCCCGCACCTCGCTGTATTTTTGGCCGAAAACCGTGATGTCCTTCCACACCCGGGAGCTGTGCAGGTTGAGATAGTTCACCACAATTTTATTCACGACTTCGACCTTGTCGTCGTGATAACCCGGATCTGAGTGCACGCAGCCGCCCAGCGTAACCGCGCCCAACACCGCCACGACTGCGCGTATGCCGAGCAGGGATCCGGGCAGTCCGGTCGCCGTTTCAGGGGGCGGGGCAGTTGGGCAGCGCATCGTCGGGCCGGAGGCTGCGACCACGCGGCATTTTCTCAACTTTATTCGCGGGCGGAGGCCGGGAGCCATCCGGCCGTGCTTCGCCGGGCTTTCGCCCGTCCGCAAAATGCCCTTGAAGCCGGCGGGCCGGCGGACAACAAAGCAGCCTGCTTTATGCCCCGTAAAATCAAGGTCGGTGTCATCGGTTGCGGCAACATCAGCAACCAATACTTCAATGGCTGCCGTCGTTATGACGTATTGGAGGTGGTCGCCTGTGCCAGCCTCAGCGGCGCCAGCGCGAAGGCCAAGGCGGCGGAACATGGCATCCCGCGGGCCTGCACCGTGGAGGAACTGCTCGCGATGCCGGACATCGACATCGTCATCAATCTCACCATTCCCGCGGCCCATGCCGCGCTCAACGAGGCCGCCCTGCGCGCCGGCAAGCACGTCTACGCGGAAAAGCCCTTCGCCCTCAATTCACGCGAAGGTGCGCGCGTGCTCTCACTGGCCAAAGAACGCGGCCTGCTCGTCGGCTGTGCCCCGGACACCTTTCTCGGGGGCGGACTCCAGACCGCGCGCAAGCTGCTCGACGACGGGGCCATCGGCCGGCCCGTGGCGGCGTTTGCCTTCATGCTCTGCCATGGCCATGAGCACTGGCACCCGGCGCCGGAATTTTATTATGCGCCCGGCGGCGGGCCGATGTTCGACATGGGGCCGTATTACTTCACCGCCCTGATC
>CAIXIZ010000106.1 GCA_903919625.1 uncultured Verrucomicrobiota bacterium | reverse complement strand
GGCCGAAGCCGCGCGGCAGGCGGAAGGTGCCCGGCTTGGTGCGGTCGGCGGTGACAAGATCGCGGCAGCGACCGCCGGTCTCGGCAGCGAGGCCTCGCACGAGCACCTCGCGGTGCGCCTGGGCGTAGGGCAGGCCGCTGGCGGCGGCCTGGGCTACCAGCCAGCGGTGCAGGGCCGTGGGCAGACGGAAGGTTTTCGAGATGGTCGCTGGCACAGGCATTGTCTTACACCTGTCCGACAGCCTGGCAAGGGGCAAAGGGCGGCGCGGCTCCAGTTCGGAGGCGGTCGCATGGCGGGTGGAGCGCGTTGACCCCAACGCGCTTGGGCAAAAGCGTATGCTCCAGGAGAGTCTGACCGTGCACACGCATTCGGCTTATTTTGCCCATCCCGCACAGTCTTCTCGCCATCGCTCGCCCAACCGCGCCACCCTGCCCTCGTGGACAAAGCCGCCCTCCTGCACGCCATCATCACCCAGCTTGAGGCCGAGCTTGCCCTCCAAACCAATGCCGCCCACGCCTCCCACGATGAGGCGACCGACGAGGAAAGCCGTGCCGAGGACAAATATGACATGCGCAGCCAGAGCGCCGCCTACCTCGCCGCCGGCCAGGCGAAGTATGCCACCGAAATCGCCGGCGCCATCGCCGCCTACCGTAATCTTTCCCCACAGGTGTTTGCACCCAACGAGGTGATCGCGGTCGGGGCGGCTGTGACCCTCTCCGCCCGCAATCGAATCACGACCTGGTTTCTTGGCCCGCAACACGGCGGGCTCGAAGTCACCGTCAACGGCACTCCGGTCATGGTGATCACCGCCATCTCCCCGGTCGGGCGATTGCTTATCGGCCGGCGGACCGGCGAAAGTGTGCTGCTGCCCGGTCGCCCGCAGCCAGCGGAACATCAGGTGGTGGGAGTGGAATGAACCTAAATTTCGCAGTTCAATCCCATTGGGTCTGATTCCCCGAAGCTGGCTTCGGCTTGGTTGGAGTAGGGGCGTTGCTGGTCGACGCCCGGTTTGGCGGATTGCTACCCGCTTTGGATCGGAGGATCGGAGGATCGGAGGGCGGCGACCTGCACCGCCCCTTGTCTGCTACAATTGTCTGCAATGCCCCGGAGCTTGCTCCGGGGATCTTTGCTTTGACCACAAACTACCCAGATATCATGGATGCAGAAACTTAGACGAACAATATCCTGCCAAAATCCTTCGCCCGCCGGGCCGCACCTCCAGCACCGCTTCTTCAGAACTTCAGCGTCGCCTGCACTCCGAAGGTGCGCGGTGCGCCGGGCGTGATCTGACCGACACCAGGGGTGATCGAGCTGTAGTAGCCCGCATTGGCGAGATTGTTGCCGTAAACGCTCACGCGCCAACGGCCGGTGCCGTAGCCGATACGGGCGTCCAGCAGCGTATAGGAACGCTGGCTGAAGGTTGGGCTCTGGTCCTCGGTATAATTGGTCCGGCCGGTGGACGTAATCTCGACGCCACCGAACCAGCCGCTCTCATGGTGATACTCGGCACGCAGGCTCGCCGTATAAAGCGGCACATACGGCGCACGGTTGCCGTCAAAGTTCGTGCCGGAAACCGGGGCGGTGAAACGCAACAGCGTGACATCCGTATAGCCGAGGCCACCGGTAATCATGAGACCGGCAAAGGGTTTCCAGGTCAGCTCGAGCTCGGCACCGCGCGAGCGGGCATGGGGAGCATTGGCGACGAAGTAGTCGGTCGCCGTGAAGCTGCGTTCAATCTGGTAGTTTGAGATGTCGTACCAAAATGCCCGCACGGTTCCGGTGAGCCGGTGGTCGGCCGTGGACTGGGTGGCGCCGGCCTCATAGGCAATCGTATGTTCCGGCCGGAAAGGGACGAACGCGGGGTTGCCCGTGAACGAAGAAAAACCTCCCGGCTTGTAACCCGTGCTGATACTGGCAAACAAGGTGGATTGCGGCGAAAGCGTGTAGCTGGCGGCCAGCTTCGGCAGCAGGGCGCCTGAAGTGCTGCTGAGGTCGATCCGGCCGGGTGCCGGAACCGTCTCGGTGCGCTCAAATGTCTGATGGTTGGTTTCCCCGCGCAGTCCGGGCGTCAGCGTGAAGGCATCACCGAGATGGAAGGTGGCCTCGCCATAGGCCGCCCATGAACGCTGGTCGGTGATCGCATCCGACGCCTCGGTGGGAAACACATTGAAGGCCAGCCGCGTCACGTTGCTGTCCGTCCTGCCGTCGGAGAAAAACGCTCCGACCGACCATTGCACCGCCGTCTTCGCGTCGCCGGTCAGTTTGAGCTCTTCGTTCCAATTCCGCTGGGTCTGGGTCAGCCGGTCACCGAGGGAAAAACCCGGGCTGAGCTGGAGCAGATTGGAGTAGGGGCCGAGCGCCCAGTCGGTGTAGCTCGTCGTGGAGCTCAGGCGGCCCGCCGGGGTGAGCACCGCCGCCGTCAACGCCGTGTTGTAGGCGTCCAGATCGGACTCCCCTTCGGCGGAGCGGGAGACGGTATACAACGGTCCGCCAATCGGGACCAGCGGCTGCACGCCGTCGCGGGCGCGCAGGCCGGTGAACAGCAACGTCAACTCTGTGTTGGTGGCCGGCCGGTAGCGCAGGCGCGCGAGCGCGGACAGGCCGTCCTGGGTGTCGATATCACGGTGGAGCAGGGTGTTGGTGATGTAGCCGTCCCGGGCGGCGAGATCGGCGACCACGAGCAGGTCGCCCTGGCCGTTGGCGGCCGTGCTGTTGACCGTGGCGGCGGCATCCCGGGCGTTGAAATTGCCGTAGCTGGCGCGCACCTCGCCCGTGGTGGTGCCCGCCGGGGCCGCGGCGGGAGTCGTAAATTGCAGCACCCCCGCCGGACCGGCGCGGCCAAAGGTGGTGTTCTGGCCAGGACCGCGATACAGGTCACCGCTCGCGAAGCCCTTGAGTTCGGAGGGAAAGGTGAATCCGCTGCCCAGCGGCAGCCCGTCGAGATACAGGGTGACGGCGGGCGTGCCGAAGATCGGCGTGTTGGTCAGCCCGCGCAGCGAAAAGATGTCGGTGAAGGAACGGTTGCCATTGTTGGCGACAAAAAAATTCGGCGCCTGCGCCGCGAAACCGGCGATGCTGATCTCGCCGACGGGCAATGCGTCGAGCGGGATCGATGTCACCGCCACAGGAGCAGGGGCGGGCGATGCGGCACTCACCTCCAACGGGGCGAGCGGCACCACGTTGGCGGCCGGGGCGGGGATTGACTGGGCAAAGGCGGCGGCGGTGCCGAGCGCAAGCGCAGCGGAAAACAGAAGGCGGAGGCGGTGTAAAAATATCATGACAGCGGGCGACGGTGGCAAACTTCTCCGCAAGTTCAATCTAAATCAACCGCCGGGCCGGCGTGTGCCGGCTGCAGGATTCCCCTGCGCAGGAATCCGGCTTGGTCCTCACCGCCGCAGTTGGCAAACCGCCCGGAATCGTGCAACCTCACCCTCTCGCATGCACGCCGCCTACGACCAGCTTGTCGCCAAACTCAAACGCGCCCACACGCTTTATACCGTCTCCGACCTGCTCGGCTGGGACGAGCAGGTCAATCTGCCGCCCGACAGCGCCGACGTCCGCGCCACCCAGCAGGCCGTCATGGCCGAAACTCAGCATGCCGCCGCCACCGACCCGGCCATCGGCCGGCTGCTGGATGAATTGGAAGCCAGCCCGGCCGGGCTGACCGCCGACCAGCTCGTCACCGTTCGCTACGCACGCCGCGACTATGACCGCGCGGCCCTGCTGCCCGCCGACTTCGTCGCCGAAAAGGCCCGGCATTCCAGCCATGCCTATCACGCCTGGGCCGAGGCCAAGGCCGGCAATGACTTTGCCCGCTATGCCCCTTTTCTTGAGAAGCATCTCGCGCTGGCCCGCCGCGAGGCGGAGCTGCTTGGCTGGGGTGACCGGCCCTATGACTACGCCATCGACCGGCATGATCCCGGTCTGTCTGCCGCCTCGATCACCGCGCTGTTCACGGAACTGAAACGCGACCTGGTGCCGCTGGTGACCGCCATCCGGGCCTCGCACGTACGCGCCGAGACGGCGCTGTTCAAAAATTTTCCGGTCGATTTCCAGCGCAGATTTCTCCGTGAGGTTACGGAACGGCTCGGCTTCAACTACCGGCGCGGGCGCATCGACGTCTCGCTCCATCCGTTCTGTTCCGGCACGGGTGCCGACATCCGCATGACCACCCGCTTCGATGCCGACAACCCGCTCGACTCCCTCTTCAGTTCGATCCACGAAACCGGCCACGGCATGTATGAGCAGGGCCTGCCGCTTGAGCACCTCGGCACCGCGCGCGGGCAGGCCGTGGGCATGGCGGTGCACGAATCGCAAAGCCGCCTGTGGGAAAACCAGATCGCGCGCGGGCGGTCCTTTTGGAAATATTTTGAGCCGAAATTTCGCGCCCTCTTTCCCACGCCACTCGCCGCGGTGTCGTCCGACGCGCTCTATCTCGCCGTCAACGCCGTCGAACCGACCCTGATCCGGGTGGACGCCGATGAGGTGCATTACAACCTGCACATCCTGCTCCGCTTTGAATTGGAACAACGGCTGTTCTCCGGCGCGCTGGCCGTGCGCGACCTGCCGGCCGCGTGGAACGCGCTGTGCACGGAACTGCTGGGGCAGACGCCCGCCAATGACCGCGAAGGCGTGCT
>CAIXIZ010000105.1 GCA_903919625.1 uncultured Verrucomicrobiota bacterium | reverse complement strand
GCTTGAGCTGCACATCGATCTGCGCAAAGGCGTTTTTGAAGCGGTTACGGAGCGCGACGAGAGAGTTGTAGATGCCGGCGACCCACAGGCCGATGACAACGGCGACGAAGACAAGGACGGCGAGGACGATGAGAAGTGCTTTCATGGTGAGGAATGAGATGGGAACTGGCCGCCATTTTGCGGGTCAGGGGACAGGGCGCGAGGCTGAATTGGTTACAACGCGGTTGATTGTTTCCACGGCCCGGCCCATCTTTGCCGGCATCGCACCGCCCATCATGACCCTTCGTTCCCTGGTCTTTCTGCCCTTGGCCGCTGCCTTGACGGTCCGCGCCGCCGGGCCGCTGGCCCCCCCCGCGCCGCTGGTGATGACGGCGGCCGCGACCGCACCCGGCGAGGGGTTGATGAATCTCGGCACTGCCCAGGGGGCCCTGAAGCTGGGACTGCCGACCCAGGCGGCGGCAATGCTGGAGCAACTCCTGGCCGGACCGGAAGCGCCGGGCGCGGATCACAACACCCTGGTGCTGCTTCTGACCTCGGCGCGACTGGCCCAGGGCGACCTGGCCGCGGCGGACAAGGCGTTGCATGCCTTTGTCGGCCCGCCCAATGCGGCGTGGCATCTGCGCGCGGGGATGATCGCGGCGCGGCAGAAATTATGGCCCAAGGCCCAGGTGGAAATGGCTGCGGCGCCGCCGGAGGCTCTGGCGCCCGATGACCGGGGCTGGGCCTATTTTTTGCAGTACGTCGTGGCCGATGCGTTGCACAATGCCTCGGTGGCCGCCCCGGCATTTCAGCGGGCGATGGATTCAGCCGTATCGGAGGCGCAACGCGCCCAGTTTACCTACGCCAGGGAGAGGTCCAAGATCACATCCAGCGCCGCGACTGCGGCTGAAGCCGAGAGTTACCACACCACGGCAGTCCGATTTGCCGGACAAAACACGGGTTACGATTTCGCGCGGCTCTATGCCTATGCGCTGGCGGGACTGGGCCGGCGCGGGGAGGCGGTGAACTACCTGCAGGCCCAGCTCCGGGCGTTGCCGGCGGCCGACCGCACCCATAGCGATGATTTTCGGCTGCTGCTCGGCGTCATCGCCGGGGCGGAGAGCCAGGTGGGGCGCAATGCGCTCGAAGGGCTGCTCACGGATGCCGACACCGGCGATTTGCAGCGGCTGGCGTTGCAAATGCTGGCGGCCGGTTCGCCCCGCGAGCCCGAGCGCACCCAATTCCGCAAGCTGCTCAACAGCCTCATCGACGTGCCAACGCGGCATCCCATCCTCAACGACCTGCTGCTGGTGCGGGCGGAGTTTGCCTTGGAGGACAAGGACTATGCGCAGGCCGAGCAGGACGCGCAGAACGCACTTTCCCGGCTGTCCCGGTCACCCCTGGAAGCCGACGCACTCGGGCTGCTGGCCCGCTCGGCCTGGGAACAGCGCAGATATCGCAGCACGGCCGACTATGCGACCAAAGCCCACGCCGTGCTGCCGCCAACCGATGTCCGGTATGGGGCCTTTGGCGTCCTGGTCGCCGAAGCCTGGTTCCGGGCGGGCGGGGCCGACGATTTCAAAAGTGCGGCCGATGCCTATGCGACCGCAGCCGCCAACCCACCACCCGGGGTGGCTCCGGGGAATCTTCTTTTCATGCAGATCCTGGCCGAGATCCGGGGCGGCCAGGAGAGGGAGGCGGGCAGGCTGCTGGACACTCTGGCAGGAAACCCCAGGCTTGACCCGCTTAACCGCTGGCAGGCGGAATGGAATCTCGCCCGCGATCTCATGACCCTTGGTGCCGAGAAAACAGCGCAGGCTTATCAACGGGTCAACGGTCTGATGGCGGCAGGCGGGGCGAGTGGTGCCGTGTCGGCGTATCTCCATGTCCAAATGGCGTGGCTGCAGGCACGTCTGGCGCTCGATACCGGCGAGACCGAAACCGGGCTCGCCCTGGCGGGCGCCCTGGTCGAAAACGTGAAGGACTTGGCGGGACTGGAGGGCCGGCAGCGGGCCGAGGTGGCTGCCAGCGCCCAATTGCTGGAGGCACAGGCCTATTTTGACCTGAAGAAGCCGGCCGAAGCGTTGGCGACATTGGGCAAGTTGCGCGAGATTTACCTGAATGCGGTCAATAACGGGGATTCCCAAATGAAGTCATACCTCGCCGATGCCGAGATGCAGTCATATCTGTACGAAGCCAGCTACTATCTGAACATCAACCAGCTTGTCGAAGCCGAGAGAAGTTTCAATGAGCTGGCCAAACAGGCGCAGACTGCGGATGACCAGACCTACGGGCCATACGCCCTTTACCAGGCGGCGTTGATTGAGAGCCGGCTCGGGCAGGATGAGAACCTCATCAAGGCCATCGACATCATTGAAAAACAGCTGATCGCCAAATATCCGCAGAGCGACCTGGTGTTTTCGGCCCGGCGCAAGGAGGGCGAACTGCTGTGGAAGCTGGGCAAGTATCCCGAGGCGCAGTCGGCCTTCGAATATTTGATCATCACTTTCCCGAATCATGCCGACTTGCTTGCGGTGCAGCTGGCCCTGGCCATCTGCCACCAATCAATGGCGACTGATCCGGGGCATTACGAGAGCGCCCAGCAAATCTACGGGCGGCTGAAGGATCAGGTGAATGCACCGGCCGCCCTGCGGATTGAAGCCGGCTACCGGCTTGGCGGAATGTATGACTTCAAAGGGGAAGCGGACAAGGCGCTGGCAACCTGGGCGGCAGTAGTGAGCACTTTTCTTCCCGCAACCGCAGGCGCCGCCGGACCGGCCCCGCACGTTGATGTCACCGCCAACGGCCGTTTCTGGCTGGGGCAAACGCTGATCCATCAGGGCGAAATGCTCGAAAAGGAAAAACACTTGGAGGAGGCCGTGACCTCTTTTCAGCTGGTTGTTGCGAACCACCTTCCGTTTATGGATACCGCAAATGCGGGACTCCGTCGCCTTGGCGCAACCCCGCCGCCCTAATGAAGCAACGCAGGCTTGTTCGGCGTCGGCCCGCCGCCCAGCATCGAATCCAATCCCGTAAACCTAACCCATGCATGCGTCCCTCTCCGGCTTCCTGGCCGAACTCAATCCCGGCCTGCTCGTCAGCGGCGGTCCCATCCTCGGGGTGTTGCTGGCGATGGGAGCGGTCGGGGCGGTGCTGTTTGCGGAACGGACGCTGTTTCTGCATCGGGCGCAAATCCGGGCGCGCGAATTTTTGGACGGGATTGTCAATCTCCTCGCCAAGCGCCGGCTGGCCGAGGCCCTGACAGTATGCGAGGAGACCCCCGGCCCGGTGGCCGCCGTGGTCAAGGCCGCCTTGCTGCACGCCCATGATGACGAACTCAGGCTGCGGCTCGCGGTGCAGGACGCCGGGATAGTGGAACTGCCCGGCCTCGAGCGCAGGCTGGGCGCGCTGGCGGCGATTGCCCAGGTCGCGCCACTAGTGGGGTTGCTCGGCACTGTGCTGGGCATGGCCTGGACGTTCCAGGCCTTTTCTTCGGGGGGGGCGGAGTATGCGACGGCCAGGGCGCTTTCCCACGGGATGTGGGAGGCTTTGTTGAGCACCGCCGGCAGCCTGATGCTGGCCATCCCTGCGCATCTGGCGTATCATTTTCTCAACGGGCGGGTGCGTGCTGTCGTGCGCGACATCGAGTGGTCGGCCAATGAAATCATGCGTTACCTGCTTACTGATTATCGGGCCCGGCCCGTCGGCGACGCGGTCGAAAACCAAAGCCGGGAGGCTGGGCCATGATCTCGCGTCCGCTCGAACTGGTCTCCCGGCTCCGCCCACCACCGCGGGGTTTTGACACCTTGTTTTATGTGAATGCCGGGCTGTTGGTGCTGTTTTTCTCCCTTTTCGGTTCGTCAGCCGTCAGGTATCCCAGCGTCTCACTGGCGGAGCTTTCGAATGCTGCGGCAATGGGGCAGCCGGCTGACCTGTCCATCACCGTGCAAAGTGCCAGCCTGGTGTTTGTCGGCGACACCGTGCTGAGCAGCCTTGACCAATTGCCGGCCTGGCTGGCGGGCTGGCGCAAGAAGCGGGCCGTCGGACGGACGGATCAAATCCGGCTGCTGGTGCTGATCGATAAATCACTCCCGATTGAGTATTTGCACCGGGTGAACGACATTGCGACCCTGGCGGGCTTTTCCGCTCACTTTGCCGTTGAGGCACCTTCGAAGTAGGGGGATCTCATGGCATTGGAAACCAAATTTCCCTGGTGGCCCGCCGGCCTGCTGGTGGCGGGCGTGCTTCTGCTCGCCATGCTGCTGGTCCATCCCCCGGTCGCACCGCCGGTGGCCCCGTCACCCGCCGGAGAGTCGGTGCTCTCGTTGGTTCAGGCCGGAAACGGGCCGGAGCAGGCGTTGCTGAAGGAACGGTTCGCGCTCGATGACAAGCGGGTGTTGTTTTTACCCAATGAATTATCAAGCAGTACCCAGAGCAATTTGGCGGCCTCACCCCGGCCCGAGGCCAGTATCCTGGCCGTCGAATTCCCCCCCAAATTTGAGGCGGGCACGGTGGAACAGAAAATATCTGAGAGACCCCCTCTCCCTTCCGGCCCAATTACGGCCCTGAACCTGACTGAGCGCGCCGATGAACCGCTGGCCTTTGGCCAGACCGAACATGCGGCGGATGGATTGCCCGCCCGATTTGGCGTCATCGAGGCGGTTGCTGCCGGCAGTGGAGAACTCCAGTGGACGGTGACGCTGACCCAGTCTCCCGGAGCCGAAGCACCCACGGGTGACTGGGCTCCGCTCGAACTTCAGGGCATCGTCGCCCCTTCCGGGCTGGTTGGCGGCTTGATTGTCACCCGGAACTCCCCCGGACACCCGCAGGCGGATGAATTTTTCACCAAATGGCTGGCCCAAGATTTGCGAGTGGGAGAGCGTCTGCCGCCCGGAACTTACTTCTTCCGGGTGGGGCCGTAGGAATCTGGGCAAAAAAAGACAAGATTTACAGTTGACGGAGCAATTTTGGCGGTTCACGGTTGGTGCTCTTTTCCCTTGTTGTTTGGCACTTCTTTGGTCTGCCCAGATAGCTCAGTTGGCAGAGCACGTCCTTGGTAAGGACGAGGTCGCCGGTTCGAATCCGGTTCTGGGCTCCAAGGCAGACCCTCTCATCACGCAAATTTTTTCAACTCCAACCCTCCAACCCGTCCCACAATCCCATGGCTAAAGCCACATTCGAACGCAAGAAACCGCATGTCAACGTCGGCACCATCGGCCACATTGACCACGGCAAGACGACCACGACGGCCGCAATCCTCGCGGTGCAGGCCCGCAAGGGGCTGGCCGAGGCCAAGGCTTATGCCGACATCGCCAAGGGCGGCACCGTGCGCGATGCCACCAAGACCGTGACCATCGCGGTT
>CAIXIZ010000104.1 GCA_903919625.1 uncultured Verrucomicrobiota bacterium | reverse complement strand
CCGCCGACCCGTATCTGGTCGCCGGCCGCATCGTGAAGACCTGCCAGAGCGTGCCCACCAAGTAACCGGCCCACCTTTGCGTCCGTTTTGCCCGGCGTCACCCTCACGGGGTGACGCCGTTTTTTCTGGGCGCCCACCCTGGCAGGGGCGGCCGGCCCGACCAATGCAGTGTCACGTATTAAGTGACACTTTTACCCTCACCTGGCTTCTGCCTCTGCCCCCCCCCGATACGCCCATTGTCACTTATTAAGTGACAATGCTGCCGGGCAGACTGCGCCGGTTTTGCGTGATTCGCCGGTGGTGGTGGGGGGGGGCAGCCAAGGGTCAAGGGGTTAACCTCTGTTGTGGCCGATCGACGTGGTCTTGGTCGGGGCGGTGCCCTCGACAGGATGACGAGGTCATAACTGCCGGGGCATGCGGCACCACACTCGCTATCGCATTGACCTGAAGGTTCACTTCAAATTGCCGATTCCGAACCTCCACGGCAGCCAAGCATCACTTCACAATCAGCACACCCTTCATGCCGAGCAAATTGTGTGCGGGAAAGGAGCAGATGAAATCATACGTGCCGGGAGCCTTCGGACAGGTGAAGGTGACTTCACCGGACTGTTTGGGGCCAAGCAGCGGAATTGATGCGATGACCTGATCCGCCAGCGCCTTGGGCTGAAAGCCCTCCGCCTTGGCCGAGGAGGCCGCCGCCGTATACGTATCGATATCGACACCCGCTTTGAACAAAATCCAGTTATGGCCCATGACATCCTTGGGCTGGGTTCCGTTGTTTCTGAGCCGGACCGTGAGAACCTGACCCGGATGGGCGTCGATCTTGACGACGCTGTATTTCATCGCGGAATCGTTGACCGTGATTTCCACCACGGTGGCTGCGGCAGCCTTGTCAGCGGCCACCGCCGGTGCCGCCGGGGCGGGATCAGCCGCGTGGACAGTACCCGCACCAAAGGTGAGGACAAACAAGGCGGAGAAAAAAGGTACGGAGGTTTTCATGGATGAGGTTGATGGACAGAATATAGTTTGTGAAATTCAGGTGCAGACTGACACAGATATGGTCAAAACGCGATCCAGGCCTCAAGATAAAGCGTGTTGTTGTCGGAGGCATTGTGGCCCAGCCCGTCGTAGTTGTGCCTGGCCCCGTCGAAATGATTGTAGATCGTATATTGGACGGAAAGCTTAAGATTGCTGCGCGACCAGGCCAGAGGGCCGCCACCCTTGTTAAAGGGCAGGTAGTTGACCTGGAGCACCACGCCATCGCTGCGGGGCGAACCGCTGGCGCTGTCCGGGAAAAGCAGCGCGTCCCGGCTGCCATCCACCGAAAAGAATTTCACCGCCCCGCCAACCGTCTTGTCGTAAAGGTAATCCGCCGTAATCTTCACATCGCTGAGATGATCGGTGGCGTTGGTTGTGTTGCCGAGCACCTGGCTGGCACCCCACTTGTCCTGCTCATAGATCCAGGAGAGCAATGCGGTGAAATCATGGTGGTCCAATGAAGCCTGGACCTGGGCGTCGAGTCCGACATCGACGATCCGATCCTTTCCGGCCGAGGCGTCGCGTCCGGGATAGGTGTTGGCCGCCAGACCGAAAGTGCCCACTTCAAACGTGCCATTGCCCATGGGCTGAGTCCAGGCCGCCCGCCAATAGGGCGCAAGGTTGGTGACCTGGGTCTCACCGGAGGGATCAACGCCCAGATTTTTTTGGAATTTCGCCCCGAGTGTCCGATAGCCAGCGACGTCGAAATAATAGGTATTGTCCACCATGGCATAGGCACCGGCTCCGCCGACCTGCTGGGCCAGCCCGCCATCAATCAAGGTCGCGGCCGCCGGGGTTGGCGCGAGACCGGAGCCGGAAAAGGGGAAACCCCATGCCGGCGAGCTGTTCCAAGGGTCCTGCAGCGTCGGGTTGTTGTTCATATACAGGCCATAGGACACGGGCAGGTCATGCACCGTGCCCTTGTTCGCAAAACGGATCTCCGCATTGTCCCACGCCCAGGTCTTGCCAATTCCGTCGTAGGTGGTCTGGAGGAAAATACCGAATTTGTTCGCGAGCGCGGCCCCGTCTTTGCCGAACAGCGTGGTCGCATAGGGGCCGAACAGCCGGCCGGCGTAGAAGATGCTGGCCTGCGTCAGGGCGACGTTGTTGTTGGGCTTGAATCCCGGGGCGGCCCCGCCGGCCTGGTCCGTCTGCGTATGGGTAAAGGACGGCTGGACCATCACCGCAATCGGCGGCAAATCGCTGTTTCCGGCGGCCAGGGTGTAGCCGGACAACTTGAACTGCCGGGCAAAATTGTTGAGGAGTGGAAACTCGGTATGGCAGGCAATGCACTGCATGTCCAATTGCCGGGCAAAGCTCGGCACCGCGCGGCTGACCAAAGGAGTGAGCAGGAGGCCAAGGGCAATCAGAACGGTCGCAAAAGGACGCGGGAGAAGTGATTTCATCTGTCCATTATGCCCGCGGTTCATTCCGATGACGACGCAATTTTTGGCCAAAACAACGCAAATCTTGGCAAATTATATGACCCTTTTAATAGACGTTGACGATTGAGTGCGGGTTGAAGTCGTCGCTTGGTCCAGAAAGTATTGTTGCCGGATTGGTTTGTCCCGCTGCCTCCCTCCTGTGACACCCGGCGAAAAGCCATCCAATTACTGCGAGCGTATGCCCACGACTGCACGGAGTCCGCCTTCCGCGAGCTGGTCGGGCGACACCGGCCATCCGTGGCGGCGGTGGTGGCGGCTGATCGCAGTTCTGGCTGATACTGGCTACTGGCAACCCTTGCCCGATTTCGTCCGGGCAATCTTTACGGAGCTTGCACGCTGATCACCAGATCTCGCGTCACGGCGGGCCCATTGGCCGAATAGTCCCGCAGCTGCACCACCAATGGGAAGGTGCCAGAATGGCCAGGAATACCGCTGATTTCCCCAGTAAAACGGTTCAACCCCAATCCGGCCGGTAATTTGCCCGACTTGACCGTCCAATCGTAAAACGGGATGCCGCCTTCCGCGTGCAAGACCGTCCGGTAGGACTGATCGGGCACGGCTCCCGGCAGGGGTTCCGGCAAGATTGCCAGCGCGGTCAGCGCGTCGACCTTGCGCAATTTGTAACCCATCGCCTGGGCACATAACAGATCCAGCTTGGTGATCAGCCAGCGCCCATACGGCACTTTCCCATGATATTCGTTGCCAAATGCGCCACGGAGGCTGGCCGGATCGACAAAACCGTCGAGATGATCCGACTTGTCGGTCTGCACTCCGCGGCCGAGGTAGGCCTCCACCGCCGCATCGGGCAAAGGCCCTTCGCGTTTAAATCGCTGGTTGTTCGGGTTGAAAACAAGCGCATGGCCCATCTCGTGGTGGACACTCGAATATAGGTCGTTGGGCACTTCACCCAGGTTGGTGGCACGCCACCATTCGTCATCCCGCAGCGGCGGGAGCCAGCCCAGCAGGTTGTAATTGCCCTTGATCTCCACCTCGACCCCGCCGGACCGCCGGATCGGCAAGGCGCGGCCGTCGGACATCTGCCAGCCGCCCTCCCTCGAGGGCTCGCCGCCGGAACGGTGCTCCGCAGAGGAGATTCCATAGGCATAAAGGCGGTTGCCCATGTAAGGCTGGGCATTGGTGATCACTTCGCCCTTGGCAAAGCCACTGGGTTGAAAAATGAAGGTTTTTTCGGCATGCGCCGCGACCTTCTCCAAAGGGATGGCGGCAAAATAAAATGCCCAGTCCTTCGCCGCCTGCTGCAGCGCCGCCCGGTGGGCCGAATCACTGAAAAAACCGGTCTTGTCCTGGGAAAAATCCACCGTGATCGGATAGCTGTCGGGGCTGGGCGCGCCCGGGTTGAAAGTGACATGCACCGGCAGATTGCGCTGTGACCGACGGCCTTGGGCGTCAGTCAGCTGGACATGCAGCATGGTTTCCATCCGCTTTTTGGTCCGGGCGGGGAAAATGGCGACCGCCATTGCAACCGGGGTTGATGTGCTGATCTGCAACCGCTTTTCGGGTCCAGCCGCACCAGCCTGGCTGGGCAGGTCAAAATATAGGCGCGGTTCGCTCGCAGTAACGCGAACATCAACCGGCAGTGAGGCTTCGGCCGGAGGGACAATGAAAAATTCGATGGCCGGATTGGCCATATATCCCTCCCAATCCACGAGACTGATTCCCTGGGATTCAAGATCGCGGCCAAATTTGTCCCGAAAAAGTGTCTCGCCCCTCACCGTCCCGGCCGCAAATCCCGCGGCCAGCAACCCGATGAGAATCATCCCACCTGGTTTGAATGGCGGTGCACACATGAGGGTCGCAGCTCAGACCGGGATCAAAGACCTTCAAAGCTGCCAGCTCTTGGGGGTGTATTCCATGAGCTCGATCACATTGCCATCGGGGTCATGGATCCACGCCTGTTTCGAGTGGCACATTCCGACCTTGACGGGCCGGTCGATGGCAATGCCCCGTGCCGTGAGTTTGGCGCAGAATTCCTCCAGCCCGGTGACCTCGAAGCAGAGATGGTTGAAATGCGTGCCGACATGGCTCTTGAGCTCGGCGAACTCCCCGCCCCACTGCTTCACCGCTCCGGCGCGGTCGAAGATTTCCACAAAGGTCATGGCACCCGTCTGGAAATAATGGCCAAACACCCCGCCGTCGTCATGCTTGAACGTGAACTTGATCGGCAGACCGAGACCGTCGCGATAAAAGGCGGTCATCACGGGCAGTTGGTGCGACATCAGGCAGAGGTGGGCGAGTTGGCGAATCATGGGAATCTGATGGAGGGTTTGGGAAACGTAAGAGGGGCGGAGGCAGGTCCGAACGGCTGCCCAAGCTGGTCCAGCCGCAGGGGGTCGTCAACTCCGCTCGCACCGTCCGGGCGAGATGCAACAGGATGGTTTTTGGCAGCCGGGGGGTGTTGCACCGGGTCAGCCGGATCTTGCTGCGGCTGCCGTTTGGCACATCGGGCAGCAATCGCGTTGTATTGGCGCAGAATGTGTGCTCGGATGGGTTATTGGCAATAACCCGTTGCTTTATCCCCTCATAAACCAACCGCCCCATGCCCTCTATCCTCCTCATCGAAGACGACCTGCCCTTTCGCACCATGCTGGTCACGGCGCTGACCGAGAGCGGGTATGCGGTGACGGTGGCGAGCGACGGCGAGGAAGGGGTGAAGAGCTTCCGTGCCAATCCCACGGATCTGGTCATCACGGATATCGTGATGCCAAACAAGGACGGAACTGCGGCGGTGGCCGAGCTGCGCCAGGAATTTCCCGGT
>CAIXIZ010000103.1 GCA_903919625.1 uncultured Verrucomicrobiota bacterium | reverse complement strand
GGGCGGGTGCCAGCTGGCCGTTGAAGCGGCTCTCCTGATGCGCGAGCGGTTCGGTGGCAACCGGAGCGACCTTGTGGTCGATGATGGTTTTGTCGCGGGTTTCGGTCACGTCAATGGGTGCGCGGCGGTCGGCCATCGGGGCCCGGGGCTCGTCAATCAGTCCGGGCAGGACGGCGCGGCTGTTCTGCACCCGGTCGTCACGTTTGAGCTCAATGCTTTCGACCGGCTTGGTGGTGTCGGGACCGGGCGCAACCTTGTCCGCCTGCTGGCTGGGATCAAATTTGGTCGGGTCCTCCGCCTGTATCCGTGGCAGGCCGACGCCAAGGACGGCCAGGACCAAGGGCAGGATGGGGCGGATTTTCATGGGCGGGCAGTCTCATCGGACCAGTCCATCACGACAAGCCAATTCCGGGCGGAGTGCCGGCTTTTTGTCCTGGGCATACCCCGTTTATTCGGGCTCGGCCGTGCCCTCCACCACCTGCGCGCGGGCTGCGGGGACCTGCCGGAGAAATTCCCGCAAGGCGGCGCTCAGGTGCTCGGCGTAGCGGAAATGCGCCCCCATGCCGGTGCGCAGCTCGGCCTCGTAAATAAATTTGTCGGCATGGGTGCTGTGCTCAAACGGGGTCTGCGCACCCAGCAGCAATGAATAGACATACGCGGGCGAGCCGCGGGCCAACAGCTCACGCGTCAGCTCCAGCTGGTCGGCCAGCAGCGCGGCATGTCCGTCGTGCCGGATCTCCGGCGGCAGGTAAAAGCCCGCCTGGATGAGCGGCGTGTGCCGGTGGCCGGTGCGATGGCGGTTGAGATCGCGCAGTTCCGCCAGGGCCAGGTTGTTCCAGGCAAAGGTCACCCGCATCCGGCGGGTGGCCGTGCCCTGGTGACCGTAGCGGTTGGCGCGGTGGCAGAGCGATTCGGCGACGGGCTGCGTCTCGGGGAGAAAAGGCGGCGTGGCCCGGTCCACGTGGACCCACACTTCGTCCGCGAGCGGGGCGGCCGAGAGCCGGGCGGAGCCGAGGGCGAGCGAGGCGGCGAGCTCCTGCGCAGCCTGCGCGGCATAGGAAGGTTCCGCGAAGCTGTGGCGCATCAGGCGCGGCGACATTTTCAGCAGCTCGGTGCGGATGAGCGCAGCGGCGGCCCGGGCCTCGGGCTGCGGCAGTGAGTCGAGGTGTTTCACGGTCGCCGCCCACATGCGCGAGGTCTGCACGAGGCCAAGATTGGTGCGGGTGGCGAGCGGGATGAAATAACGCGCGCGGTCGAGCGCGTAGTTTTTGCGGAGCCGGGTGACCACGGCGGGTTTGGCGCCGGGCGGCACACGCACCAGTGCGGGACTGGCCGTGGCGAGCGCGTCGAGCCGCGCATACTCGGCGTGGTAGGCGGCGAAAGCGCGCGCCATCACATCGCGCCAGCGGCCGGCGAGGTCGGCGGGGACGCCCAGCTCCTCCGCACCCGGGAGATTGGCCGCGTCCATGGTGATGTAGCGCGTGCTCGACTCCTGCCCGTCGGCCATGGTGGCCAGCTCGAAAATTTTGTAGGCCAGCCACATCGAGACATCGTCGAGGGCCACGGCGAGCCCGCCGGTCAGGCCGCCGATCGAGGCGTGGCCGTAGTCCACAAAATTGAGGATGCGGTCGATCGAGGCGTCGGGGTTCGCCAGGTCGACTTTCTCGAGAATGGCGGCGATGCCCTGGTTGCTCCGCGAATAGCGGGCGAGCACGGATGCCAGCAGCTCGGGCGTGACCTGCGGGAGGCCGGCGGCGGACGGCGGCGGGACGAGGGCGAGGCCGGTGACTTTCATTGCCCCGACGCAAAGCGTCCCGCCAGTCCATCGCGAGGCCAAAGTTGTCCCGACCGCGCCGGGTGCGACCGGTTTCCCTTGTTGCGTGGCCCGCTCCGGGCGTTTTGCTGACGGCGTTTGCCTCCGCCGGCCTCTGGCACCGTGAAATTTCCTCCGCTCACCAGCATTCTCGACCTGTTCAAACCCGTGACCCGCGGGCGATGGGACCGGCTGTCGCCCCTCGCCATGGCGGGCCTGGGGCTGTTTGGCGTGGCGTTCATTTACAGCGCCCAATACTCGACCTCCCTCCACAACTGGCGCGCGCAGCTGCTCTGGCTGGCACTGGGGGCGGTGGTCTATGCGGCCGTCGCAATGGTGGACTACCGGTTTTGGCTGAGTGTGGCGCACTGGTGCTATCTGGCCTGTTTTGTCCCGCTGGTGCTGGTGCTCATCCCGTGGGTGGGAACGGAGCGGCTGGGTGCGCGCCGGTGGCTGGATTTCGGGGTGGTGTCGTTCCAGCCCTCGGAGGCGGCCAAAATTGCGGTGCTGCTCATCACCGCCAGCCTGCTGGTGAGGTCCAAGATGGCGACCACCGGCGAGGCGCTGCGGACGCTGGGGAAATTGGCGCTTGCGGCAGGCGCACCGATGCTGCTTATCCTTGGCCAGCCCGACCTGAAGTCAGTTATTGTTCTGCCCCCAATGGTGTTTGCCATGCTCTACGTCTCACGTTTCCCGGCCCGCCTGTGTGCGGGGGCGCTGGGCGTGTTCCTCCTCGTGGCGGGGGTGGTGTCGTGGGACAGTCTGCGCTATGCGAAGTACATGGACAGCCACGGCTATTCGCTCACGGCTGATCAGGGCAAATACGAGCCTCACGCCTTGGTGCCGCTGATGCATGATTACCAGCGCAACCGTCTCGTGGCCTTCCTGCGGCCGGACTTGGTGAAGCCGCTGGACATCGGCTGGAACGAGCGTCAATCGCTCATCTCGGTCGGCAGCGGCGGCCTGGCCGGCAAAGGCTGGACGCAAGGCACGCAGGCCCAGCTCGGCTATCTGCCGCGCAAGGTCGCGCACAACGATTTCATTTTCTCGGTTATCGCCGAGGAGTTAGGTTTTCTGGGAAGCCTTATGGTTCTCAGCCTGTTTGGTCTGGTCCTGTTCAACGGCATCCGCATCGCGGGCCTCGCCCGCGACCGCTTCGGCACCCT